>JBBQAT010000060.1:0-23921 GCA_038316625.1 Burkholderiales bacterium | reverse complement strand
AGCGTGCACAGGAACTCGGCCTGGTGCTCTCCCCTCAGCCTGTTCCCGCTCCCGCATGATGCCGACAATCTCCCAATATGCATTTCTAACCCACTGAATTTAAATGAACAAATTACTGTTTCTTGAGAGCTTGTCGAAGGGCTGTTCATGGTTCGACAGGCTCACCACGAACGGACTTTTGCACTAAATTTCGCCTATTGGATAATCTGGGATTAACAAAGGCTCCATTATCGCCACAGTCACTTCATCTTCAACAATGCCGCTACAATCACTTGATTCCGATGGATTGACTCATGGACGAACTCAAAACGCTCGAATCGATGGGCTTGACATTACCCAGCCCAGCCTACCTGTTTGGTGCCCTGCTGTTCGGCCTCATTGGTCTGGCCGCCTATCGCTACGGCAAAAAGGCGTCTCTCCAGATCTTCAAATGGATCGGTATCGTGTTGATGCTTTTCCCCTACGCGGTTTCCGAGACCTGGCTGCTGTATATGGTTGGTGTGGCTTTGTGCGCCGGTCTTTATGTTTCACACCGATATCCGAATTGAATTCGAATTGACTCCGAAATGAAGTCACACGCCCGATGGTTTCTTGTGCTCGGTGGTCTCAACGCCGCCATCGCCGTCGCGCTGGGGGCGGCAGGCACGCACGCGCTGAAAGAGCAATTGGCGATCAACGATCCGGCCGGGTGGTTCGCCGTCGCCCTGCAATACCACCAGTATCATGCGCTCGGTCTGATAGTGGTCGGCCTGGTGGCAGGGCGCTTCGGTTCATCGAAATGCTTTGCCTGGGCTGGCTGGTTGATGCTCGTCGGAATCCTTCTCTTCAGCGGGAACCTGTATTTGCGGAGTCTGGCAGGCGTCCATGCTCTGCATGCGGCGATACCCGTAGGCGGTGCGGCGCTGATTGTCTCCTGGCTGTTGTTTGCGATTGGCGGAATCAGATGCTCAGAAAACCAAAACTCGCAGAACACCCCATAGTGATCCAAGCCACAGGCCGGTAAAGGCCAGCATGGCAAGGCCGAATCCAGGCCCCCGTTTTTTCGGATCGTTCTGGTAGGCGACGGCGTACCAGACCCGAGCAGCGAACCAGAGTCCGCCGAGAGCTGCCGCTCCACGGTCGTCGACAAACCCGGCGAAGATCCACAGGGCTGGCAACATGAGCACGGCGTTTTCCAGCGTATTCATCTGGACGCGGAAGGCGCGCTCGAACATCTCATGCCCGGTCACTGCGGGCGCCATGATGCCGTATCGACCTCTGGCGCGGGCGACATTGAGCCCAGTAAAAAGCTGCAGCAGAACGACCAGCAGCGTAACGAACGAGGTTAGCGGAAGTGCGGTCATAGCGAGCATCCTTAGGGTAAGAGACACCCGTACTATAGCTGCTGATATTCAACGCACACACTATTTCCCGATTCCTGGAGCCTGACCATGTCTGATCTCAGAACGCCTGCCCGAGTTGTCCTGGCTTTACTCAAACCCTATCGCCGCCGCGTTCTCCTCGCGGCCATTGCGCTGGTGGTGGCGGCGCTGGCCATGCTCGGCGTGGGGCAGGGCTTGCGGGCGGTAATTGATCGCGGGTTTTCCGCCGGTGATCCGGCCTGGCTTGATCGTGCCCTGATGGCCATGTTCGGCGTCATCACCGTGCTGGCGGCGGCGACTTACCTGCGTTTTTACAATGTTTCGTGGATTGGCGAGCGCGTCACGGCCGACTTGCGCCGGCGTGTTTTCGACCATCTGCTGTCGCTGCCACCCTCGTATTTCGAGCAGGGCCGTACCGGCGCGGTGATTTCCAGCCTGACCGCCGATACGGCCTTGATCGAAAACGCCATTGGTTCAACGCTCTCCATCGCTTTGCGCAACACCCTGATCCTGATCGGCGGGCTGGTCATGCTGTTCACCACCAATCTGAAGCTGACGCTCATGGTGTTGGCCGGCGTTCCGCTGGTCGTCGCGCCCATTGTCCTGTTCGGCCGACGCGTTCGGCGTTTGGCACGGGTCAGCCAGGATCGGGTCGCCGATCTGGGCAACCGTATCGACGAGACGATCCACGAGATTCGCATTGTTCAGGCTTACGGTCACGAGGAGGCCGACCGGCACGATTTCGCGACGCTGGTTGAACGCGGCTTTGCCACGTCGCTGGCGCGCATCCGTAACCGTGCCACGCTGATCGCTGCCGTCATGGTGCTGGTGTTTGGCTCGATCTCCCTGATCTTGTGGGTCGGCGGCCACGACGTGCTGGCTGGCCGCATCAGTCCGGGACAACTTTCCGCCTTCGTTTTCTACGCGGCGCTGGTGGCCGGCTCGGTTGGTGCCTTGTCCGAATCCTGGGGTGACTTGCAGCGCGCCGCCGGAGCGACTGAACGCCTGTTGGAGTTGCTGGAGGCGCATCCCGAGGTGAGTCGACCAAGCAATCCGATGCCGCTGCCGGCAAAGCCGCGTGGCGAAATCGTCTTCGAAGATGTCAACTTCCGTTATCCATCGCGCCCCGATACGCCGGCGCTGGCCAACTTCAGTCTCGCCGTGTCGCCGGGGGAAAGCGTGGCGCTGGTTGGTCCCTCGGGCGCAGGAAAAACCACGGTGTTCCAGTTGCTGCTGCGTTTTTACGATCCGCAGTCGGGCCGACTGTGCCTTGACGGCGTTCCGCTTTCGGATGCCGATCCGCTGGCGGTGCGCAACTGCATGGCCTTGGTCCCGCAGGAGGCGGTGATTTTCGCCACCAGCGTACTGGAGAACGTGCGCTATGCCCGTCCCGAGGCCAGCGCGGAAGAGGTGCGTGCGGCTTGTGCCGCCGCCTATGCCGACGACTTCGTGAACCAGTTGCCAGATGGGTACGAGACGAATCTGGGCGAACGCGGCGTTCGCCTTTCCGGTGGCCAGCGCCAACGCATCGCCATCGCCCGCGCCTTGCTGGCCGATCGTCCGATCCTGCTGCTCGACGAAGCCACTTCGTCGCTCGATGCCGAAAGCGAACGCCTGGTTCAGGGCGCTCTGGAAAAACTGATGAAGAGCCGCACGACGCTGGTCATTGCCCATCGTCTCGCCACCGTGCAGCGGGCTGATCGCATCGTGGTCATGGAACACGGACGCATCATCGAAACCGGCAACCACGAAGAATTGGTTCGTCAGGACGGGCTCTATGCCCACCTGGCGCGATTACAATTCGCCTCTTGAGAAATCCATAGGGCTACAACCATGACACCCATTACAACAAACGCAGACGATACGCCCGACGTGGTCAATGAGCCCCGACTGTGGATCAACAACGGCTGGACAGCTCGCGTCATCAAGAACGAAGACGATGAAGGCTGGGCCGTGGAAATGATCAAGGATGGCGAACCCGAGCCGGCATTGGTCGGCCCGTGGACCATGGGTCGTGACAAGAAGAATCCCAAGCCGCTCGATGTCTCCGCGTTCAACACGCTGGTCAAGACGGCTTCCGAAGTCCTGCGTCGCCACGAGCAACAAACTCGTGCGATGTTGCACAAGAGCATTTCAGTGAGTACGCCGTCAGGGCAGGTCAGCGTCACGCTCGATATCGTGCCTGACGAATACGATCCTCACGCCTTGCTGGAGGCCCAAGCCGCTACGGGCGAGCAACTGGCTCAGGTACGCGTGGCACCGGGTTTCAAGCTGAATCTGGCTAGCGCGACGGCCTGGATTGCGGATGGCTTTCGGAAGCCTTGAAATCTGGCTCCAGAAGAAACGTCGGCCTGTTAGTCAATAAATACGGCAATCTCGAAGCAGGATGCCGTGAGAGTCAATGGTCATGCGGAGTTCGGTGGCTATAGTCTGCAGATCGCCTATCGACGGGCGTTTCGGGGTTGCTTATCTATTGATTCCGAAAATATCGATCAACTGACGGGCAACGCCGTCGTCGTCGCAATGTCCGGTAAGCGGGTGATTTGGCAAGGCGTTCCTCAGGCGCTCGGTGGCGTTGCTCATGACAAATCCTTTGGCCGCCATGGAGAGCAGCTCAAAATCGTTCATCCCATCGCCAAAAGCGACCGCATCGTCGATGTCCAGCCCGAAAGAGGCAAGGGCTTTCTGCGCTGCATTGCCCTTATTGACGTTGGCGGCCATGACTTCCAGGCAATCCTCGCGAGAGAACACCACGCTGGCCTGGTCCGGGTAGCGTTCCAGAAGCTCGCGCTCAAGCCCGAGCAAGTCTTCGTGCCCGCCGATAAAGCAGAACTTGTGGATGCCCGTCCTATCCATCGCTGACAAATCCGTCACCGTATATACGAATCCCGACTCCTTGTGGAACTCGAGAGACTCCGGCATTTCGCGGCCAACGTACCAACCGTCGCGCTTGTAGATATTCGCATCGTAGGACCGGCACCCCTGTGTGATACGAATCAGATCTTCGGCCATCTCCGGTGCCACGGTGTATTGAAAGAGCAGGCTATCGTCCGCCGCCGAGACCAGCGCGCCGTTCGACGTGATCAGATCACAGTCGAATCCCAGCGTTTGCCGGATGCCTTGCACATCGATGAGGTGACGTCCGGTGGCAACAATGAATTTGACACCGTCGTCGACGAGCGTCTTCAGCGTTGATCGTGTGAATTCCGATACCTGATGCTGACTATTCAGCAGCGTGCCGTCCAAATCTGAAATTACCGCTTTGTACATTGTTCTCAACCCGATATTCGCTTCGTCAAAGTGCCGTGGAAATGCAGTGAAAAAGGGGAGTTTACTCCTTAAGTCTGACAGAGCTCCTGGCACCCTGACATAATTTTACATAATACAAATTATGCGCTTATTGGTGCGCTCAACTTGACGTAAGTTATGTTCGTTCCCGCACAGACGCGAAAAGCCCGCTAAGGCAGTCTTCTTCTCGGAAGCTTGTTGGAACAGCAGGAACTATCAGCAAGTGTTTGAACTATCCAACTCGTACGTCCCAATCAGGAGCAACTCTCATGTCCAAATCGAAAAAGCCCGGCAAAGAACAAAAGAAACAGTCGTTGCTGTCTCCGAAAGAAAAGAAAGCGGCCAAGCAGACGAAGAAACATGGCGGCGATTCCGTGCCTCTTCTTGAGCGCAGTTAGTAGTTTCAGGCGGTGACCAGGTGCACAAACCGCTTGAATCGCTTTGTCTAGCCTCGACTCTCTCTTTGCTCGAGTTATTTCATGAATCCTTTGTCGGTAACACCTGCCGCAGTTGATCAACCAACACCCGGTGAACTCGTGTTTTCCGGGTCCTGGACGGTGTGGGGAATTGGTGCAATCGGACAGCAACTCGACGGACTAAGCACATCAGGAAACCCAAAGCTGATCGTCGATGGCACGCGCATTGATGCGCTTGATACAGGTGGTGCCTTGCTTCTTCAGAAGCTACTTAAACGGTTGTCAAGCGACGGATTATCACTAACTATCAGCGGGTTGCGAGTTCAATTTGAGAACTTACTTGAAGTAAGCGCGCGCGAGGCAGAAGATCAAACAACGCGCCAATCCGGTGTGCTGGCAACTCCCGCCTTCTGGCTTGAAAACCTGGGACGGAGTGCTAAATCCACCTCCGACCAAATCGTTGCGCTGCTCAGTTTCGTTGGCGAATGTGCGGTCGGGTTTGCGGTATCGGTGGCACACCCGGCACGAATCAGGTGGCGCCCCATCCTGTTCAACATCCGCAGTGCGGGATTTGACGCGTTGCCCATCGTCGGGCTGCTATCGTTTTTGCTCGGGATTGTTGTCGCTTACCAAGGGGCCGACCAGCTCAGGCAGTACGGAGCGAACATCTACGTTGCCGATCTCGTCGGCTTGTCCATGCTGCGCGAGTTCGCTCCGCTGATCACGGCCATCATCATCGCGGGGCGCTCGGGTTCCGCCTATGCAGCACAGATCGGTACGATGTCGGTGACTGAGGAAATCGATGCCATGCGTACGCTCGGCATCGTGCCGATGGATCTGCTGGTACTGCCGAAAATCGTCGCACTCCTGGTCGCACTGCCATTGCTCACCGTATTTGCCGACGTACTTGGCGTTTTCGGCGGCATGATCATGTCGCGTGCGCAACTGGGTGTTGGTTTCGGTGAGTTTCTTGACCGCTTTGGCAAGGCCGTCAGCGTTACGGCCTATCTTGTAGGTATCTGCAAGGCACCGGTGTTCGCGGCCATCATCGCCGTGGTGGGCTGTTTCCAGGGTTTTCGTACCAAAGGCGGCGCTGACAGCGTCGGCCGACAAACTACACGCAGCGTCGTTCAGTCAATATTCCTGGTGATTGTCGCCGACGCCCTCTTCTCGGTTGCCTTCAGTGCGCTGGATCTCTGACATGCAAGTCGAAACGTCTACCCGCGAAACGGTGATCGACATCAGTGAGCTATCGACGCGCTTTGGCGATCATGTCGTGCATTCTGGGCTCAACCTCCAGGTGGAGCGCGGCGAAATATTCGCACTGATCGGCGGCAGCGGTTCAGGCAAATCAACACTGCTACGAGAAATGATCCTGCTGCATCAACCGGATGCCGGTTCCGTCCGGATACTCGGCGTCGACCTCATGAACATCAGCGACGACGATGCACTCTCGCTTCGCCAGCGCTGGGGTGTGATGTTCCAGCATGGTGGCCTGTTCGGTGCGCTAACCATCAAGGAAAACGTCGGCCTGCCACTGCGCGAGCACACCGGCCTTGACGGCGGTCTGATCGATGAAATTGCAGACTGGAAGCTGGCCATGGCCGGACTCAAACCCGAAGTCGGTGCACAGTATCCGTCGGAACTCAGTGGCGGCATGATGAAGCGTGCCGCCCTCGCCCGGTCCCTGGCCCTTGATCCGGAACTGCTGTTTCTCGATGAACCAACCGCCGGACTCGATCCGGAAAGCGCCGATGGTGTCGATCAACTCGTCCTCAAGTTGCGTGACTTGTTCGGCCTGACCATCGTCATCATCACGCACGATCTCGACCTGCTGTGGCAAGTAGCCGACCGCGTGGCCGTCCTGGGCGAGGGCACGGTCCAGGGCATCGGTTCGATGGCCGAGCTATCTGCCATGACCAATCCCGCCATCATGAAATTCTTCGACGGTCCGCGCGGCAGATCGGCCCACGACCAGCAAAAAAAGCAGTTCCAAAAAACAAGTACAGAAACCGGGAGAACCTCATCGAAACCAAAGTGAACTATACGTTTGTCGGCGTGTTCGTCATCGTTTTGGGCGCTGTGCTGGTCGCTGGCATCCTCTGGCTCGCCTCGGGTGGCGCTTTTCAGAAGAAATACGACTTGTATCTGGCCATCGAGAACGAGTCGGTTGCCGGCCTGAATCTGAACGCACCGGTCAAATTGAACGGGGTCGACGTCGGCAAAGTGACGGAAATCCAGCTTGATCACGGCAACCCGGAACGCGTCAGGCTGATCTTCGCGATCGAGCGCGGCACGCCAATCAAGGTGGATACCGTTGCGGTGCTGAAAACACAAGGACTGACCGGAATCGCCTACGTCGAACTCGGCGGTGGAACGCGCGATGCACTACCATTGCTGGCCGGCGCAGAAAGCGAGCTTCCGGTGATTCGCACCAAACCCTCGCTCAGTGCGCGAGTCGAAAACGTGCTCACGACCGTGCTGGCAAAGCTGGACAGCACATCGAGCAACATCAACGCCATTCTCAGCAACGAAAATCAGGCCTCGTTCAAAAGCGCGCTGGCCGACATCGCCGCCGTGGCGCACACGATTGCTGCACGCAAGGACAAACTCGACACCAGCATCGTCAATGCCGCCCGTACGCTCGAAAACACGGCAAGGGCGACAGAACAGGCCGGACCGGTGATTGATCGCATCGGACGCAGCGCCGAGGCCATCGAAAAAATGGGCAACGAAGTCGCCCGGGCGACGACCAGTGCCGGCAAGACGGTCAATTCGGTCGGTGCCGATGTACAGCGATTCAGTGCAGAGACCTTGCCGGAACTTGAACGTCTGCTCGGCGAATTGAGCGCGCTGTCAAACTCGCTGCGACGCCTGACTGAGCAAACCGAACGCAATCCGTCGAGTCTCCTGTTCGGTCGCAAGCCGGTGCCGGAAGGGCCGGGAGAATCAACCACAGGACAGAATCGACCATGATCAAGCCAACTCTCAAACGCCCCTGCCGGATCTGCGCTACCAGCGCGTTGTTTATGCTGGCTGCCGGTTGCAGTGCATTGCACCCGACCGCCGTCGAACAACCCTCTTTCTATTCGCTCGATAACGTGCGCACCGAGACGCGGGCGACAATGCCTGCGCTTGATACGTCGGCATTGCCAACTACGGCACCAACGCTGATTGTCAATCCGCCGCGTGCCGCATCCGGATTCAGTAGCCAACGCATTGTCTACGTTCGTGAAGCGCACCAGCTTGAATACTATGCGCACAGCGAATGGGTCGACAGCCCGGCACGCATGATCGCGCCGCTCATCGTTGCTGCCGTCGGCAACAGTGGCGCCTTTCGGGCGGCCGTGCTCACGCCAAGCGCAGCCAATGGCGACCTGCGGCTCGATACCGAGATCGTTCGCTTGCAGCATGACGTAAGCAGCAAGCCGGGTGGTGTGCGCTTTACCCTGCGCGCCACGATGGTGGATAACACGACGCGCAAGGTACTGGCGCGAAGCGAATTCGACGAGACCATTGCGTCGACCAGCGAAGATCCCTACGGTGGCGTCATTGCGGCCAATCGCGCAGTGCAGGTGGTTCTTGAACAGCTTGTGGGGTTTTGTACTGAAACGGTCGAACACTGGCAATTGCACGACTCGGGAAATTGAAAAAGCGAACCACCAAGGCACACCAAGATAAGATCTTGTGTTGCCTTCACATCCTCCGGTTTTCTTGGTGAAACTTGGTGTTCTTGGTGCCTTGGTGGTGAGGTATTTACGCCGTACTTCTTGCCGTATTTTCCGGTGTGAGCGCTACAGCAAGCGCTGCAACAAGCTGCTGCCCCATTCCTTGAACTTGAATAACGGTGAACGTCGTTCCCAATGTTCCAGATCGATGGCTTTCGATGCATCGAGATCCTTGTCAAACATGGCTTGCATTTGCTGGGCAAATTCACGCCCGAGAATCACGGCGTTCACTTCATCGTTATCGAGAAAGCTGCGCCAATCAAGATTGGTTGATCCTACGCAGGACCAAACACCGTCAATGAGTGCAGTTTTTGAATGCAACAGCGCGCCATGTCGCTCGTAGATTTTGACACCGGCCCTGAGCAAGGTGGAATAGTGTGAGCGGCCGGCGTGAAACACGATTTCGGAATCGGAATGACTGGGCAGAATCAGTTTGACGTCAACCCCGCGCGCAACGGCATCCATCAGAGACTTCAGTAATTGTGGATCGGGGACGAAGTACGCATTGGTCAGTTCAATCTGTTTTTCGGCATTGCCGATAGCGGAGATCAGCGTCAGATAGATCAGGCTGTAGGGATCGTCAGGGGTACTGCCGATGGCCCGAACGATATCTTTGCCTTGTGCCTTCAATTCGGGGAAATAGGCTCTGGTGGCAAGCGGCTGGCCATGCTGCTTTTGCCATGTATCCATGAACAGTTTTTGCAATTCGCCGACCACCGGGCCTTCGATCTGAAGGTCGGTATCGCGCCAGGCAACCGTGTTGTCCGTTGTCTTGCCGGGTCGCTTGACGACTGACCCCGAAGAATAGACGCTGCTGATGTTGATGCCGCCGATGAAGGCTGTTTGGCCATCAACCACCAGCAACTTACGGTGATCGCGGTTATTGATCAACCATTCTGTCTTTGCCGCTAGCGGGTTGAGCGGATTGAATTCAAGCACCTCGACCCCGCTGTCGGTCAAGCGCTTGAAAAAATCCTTCGGCGTATTGATGGCTCCAACGCTGTCATAGATCACATTAACCTGAACGCCCCTGCCCTGCTGCTCCAGCAGCAGATCAGAAAATTGCCGCCCAATGTCGTCGTCCTCGATGATGTAGGACTCCAGATTGATGTGATCCCGTGCTTTGCGGATGGCGGCGAACATGGCCGCATAGGTTTCGGCACCGTCCTGCAACAGGGTAACTTTGTTCCCGAGGATGAGCGGACTGCCCACGATGGCCTGTTCGAGAGCAATCTGCTTTTCCAGAATATCGATATCGCCGGACTTGCGCTTCAGATCAGCCAGGACTACTGCACTTTTCTGTGCAGAGAGCGATCCCCTTGCATTTTCGAACCGAACCGCTTGCCCGGCATGTCGCTGAATAAGAACATCCGTATCCGGCAGCGTGGCGCACGCTGAAGTCGCCAACGCAAGAAACACCGATACCAGCGCCGCCCGGATGTTCATTCTCAGCTTTCAACTAGTATTGCTTTGGGATGACCCTGAAGATCAGGGTTTGGCAGGGGGAACAACAATGATCGTGTCACCACCGGTTTTTCCGGGTTCACCTGTGGCTCCGGCATTACCTGTGGCGCCACTTGCACCTGTATCCCCGGTCGCACCTGTCGCTCCGGCCGAACCTTTGTCGCCCGCCGGTCCGGCAGGCCCAGGTACTGGAACGGTAACCACAGTAGCGGGAACGACTGGCGCCGGTTTGCCGCACGCGCCCAAGGCCAATACCATCAGTACGGATGAAACCATTATTGAATACTTCATGAGAATTCCTTTTCCATAATTTATCGAAACTCGCTCACCGCGAAGGATTCGCGGCCAACTGAAGTTACCGTCCAAAAGTACGCGTAATTAATGTTCACTTCCGTTCGCCAGCGCACAGAGTTCACCGAATGAATGAGTAATACTCCTGCTGTACCCACTGGTTCTTTCCTCCTCGGAGCCAATTAGCGGGTCGCGGCCCTCGGATTATTTATTCGTCCGGGGGCTTGTTTTTGGATTGTCGGATCGCGCAAAAGCCCTTGCGTCACGAACCAGTTGCCCGCAATCACTGTCGCTGCCGGGGCCCGCGTCGATCAATGGAATCAGCGCCAGCACAGGATTGACCAAGCCCAGCGCCAGTGCGCCAAGGGTGCGCAAGGCGATACGCCCCTTGTCGACGCTGGCATCGGGCCGGGCAAAGCTGCCGCGCACATGGATCGGGCTGCGCAGCGCCAGCGGACTGGTGTTCTTCGTTTTCTGGTTGAGCGTCAGATCCAGCTGTTCCTGCGCCAGATCAATGTTGCCGGTACCGATGATGGTCGTCACTTCAGTATCAAAAACAAGCGCATTGGCGTGCATGTTGCCTTCCTTGACATCGAAGTTAGCCACCCCACAACGCAACTTGATCAACTTGTCGCCGGTGACGTTCAGTTCCAGCATTTCCCAGAGATGCAGGCCGGCTCGTTCCATCATCAACTGGCTGATTACGCCATCGGTTACGACCAATCCCACCTTGCCACTGGATGTCGCCAGCATGCGCCGGACCGAGTTGCCTTTTCCGGCCAGATCGAAGGTTCCGTTGATCTCGCCGATGTTGGCCTTGTTTTGCCCGACCTTGGGAAAAAGCTTGTCGAGGAGAATTTTTCTGGCCTTGATCCTGGCGTCAGCCTGAATCGGATCAGTGCGACCATCAAGAGCAATCACTCCATTGAGGTGACCACCGGCAAGGCCGAAATCGAGAGGATCGAGTGTCAATACGGAGTCACGCATGCTCAAATGGGTATCGAGATCTTCAAGTGGCAGCTTGTTGGCGAATATTGTTTTGGCCTTCAGCGAAACCTCCGCGTCCGTGCTGCCCCAACGTGAGATCTTGAACGGCATTTCCGGCAGCACGTGAGGTCGCGCAGACGGCGCCGAAGCGTCTTGTGGAGACCCTTCCCCGGCCTCCCTGGCGGCCTGCACGCTACCGGGGCGCGCCCCGATGACCGGGCCCAGATCGGAAAAATCGAGCAGATTTGAAACCAGATCCCCTTTCATCGCGGGGCGTTTGCCACCCGAATCGACCTGGAATGACCCGGCAATGTCACTGCGGCCAATCCGGCCAGAGAATTTCTCGTAGCGCCAGGTGCGTTCGGTATGCACGAGGTGGCCTTGAGTAGCGTAGGCGCGTGTTTCAGGAAACGCAATCCCGAGCAAAGGAAAGAGCTCAGCCAGACTCTCGCCACGTAAAGTGAGTTGCATGTCCATTGCGGAAAACTTGAGCAGGCTGGTGATGGTGCCGTCGACCTTGGCGACAGTTCTTCCCACAGAAAAATCGGCGGTCAGCGGATAAGGTGTTTTTACATCGCGCAACGCAAGTACGGGCCCACCGCGTCCCTGCGCCTTGAACGGCAAACCTTTATAGAGGCCCTGCGCGGTGAAGGTCAGCCCGGCCTCCGCGGGCGATGTGCCTGACGGAACGTCTGAGGATGAAAGCTCTGAGCGGATACTGATCTTGCGCACGGCATCGTTGTAGCCGAGCGTTCCATGATCAAGCGTCAGGCGTCCGATCTGAATACGTGCCGCCTCGTTCTTCTGGCTACGATCCAACAGCCAGTTCTTTTGTCCATCAGCACTTTCCTCCAGAAAAATCACCGGGCGCTGGAGCCGCACTTCGGGGAAAACGATCTGCTGCCGGAGCAACTGCCATGCGTCGAAAGTGATTTCCACCGCGTCTGCAGTGATCATCTGTTTTTCCCCGGCCCACGATGGATTGGCGAAGGAGACGGTGCCCGCCTGGATGCGCGGTAGCGGCCAGCTGAACTTGACCTCGACATCACCGCCAATGACCAGTTCGCGGCCAGTCTTGTCCAATGTCATCCGCTCGATGGGCTCTCGCAGCCAGTTCCAGCCGAAAAATGCGATGTAGATGGCGGCGAGCAAGCTCGACAGGAGGATCGCGCCGACGGTCCATTTGAGACCGCGAAACACACTAATCAACACGCGAGCACCGGATCAGCTACTTTCCAACCGTCGCCAAGCGTCTTCAACAGGCTAACCATATAGTCCATTCCACACAAACAGGGGTATTGGCCGCTTCTGCGTTCTTTTCATTCACGGGTGTTCTGATATCCAAGGTAATTGATCGTCGCCAGTCACCAACCGCTGGAAGCGTCCTGCGCTAATCCATACGACAGCAGCAATCTTCGCCTCATGCACCGAATGCTTCTGTTCGCTGGCGCACAGAAATCGTTCTGGCGGTGTGGATAATTACTTTACCGATGGCTTGATCCACACCGTGAAACATGAGCCGTCAAACTGACACTGGAGTAAAAGCACATGAAGCCGATTTGCACCCTGAAGTCCCGATTGCTGGTGATCAGCATGGCCGCTATTTTTCTTGGTTCTGCGTCGCTTGCTTCGGCCGCAAGCAGTACTGATTCCGTCATTCAGACGGCCGGCAACGTGAGCTACGTTTCCGGTGGTGTTGGAACCGAGTCGCTCGATCAACTCGGGGCGATGTCCAGCCAGTTCAACCTCAAGCTCATCTTCGCGCTGAAATCGGGCGAATACCTGAGTGGTGTCCAGGTTGCCATCACCGACGCGAAAGGCAAATCGATGCTGGATACGACGTCCGAAGGCCCGTGGTTCATGACCCGATTACCGGTGGGCAAGTATCAGGTCGTCGCTACCGTTGCAGGCAAGACAGAAAAACGCCAGATCACCGTGGATGGAACAAAGCTCAAGACCATCGATTTTCGCTGGGACTCCGAGTAATTCACAGTTTTAATCAACCCAGATTATCCAATAGGCGAAATTTAGTGCATAAGTCCGTTCGTGGTGAGCCTGTCGAACCATGAACAGCCCTTCGACAGGCTCAGGGCGAATGGATTTTGGGCTAATGGATAATCTGGGATCAATATTTTCAAGGAGAACAAACCATGCTGGTTAAGCTCACATCAAGTTCGTCCGGTCAAATCATCATGTTTTCCGATGTGGCCCATCGTTTGTTCGAGATTGCAGGAAAGAAATGTACGGCGCGCGGGGTATTCACCAAAGAACAGTTGCCGGATACCATCGAGAAACTGAATCAGGCGGTCGATACCGAAAAGGCCATGTTCCGCCCGACGGATGCGCAATCTGAAGAAACGAGTGACGAAAAAAAGAAGATTTCACCAAGAATCAGCCTCGCCCAGCGTGCCTATCCGCTTCTCGCGTTGATGAAACTGACACAAAAAGAAAGCGGATTTCTGACTTGGCAAGCCGCCAATGACTTTTGAGCACGCTCATTCACCCATTCACTCATTCAACCAAAGGTAAACAAATGAATATCACCCTGGGGCTTGGCCCCCTGATTTCACTGATCGCCGGCATCATGATTCTGATCGTGCCCCGCTTGCTCAACTTCATCGTCGCGATCTATCTGATCGCCATCGGAGTGATTGGAATCTTCGGGTTAGGTCGCCTGCATTTTTAACAAGACTGGTGTTGCTTACTTGGTGCTTGAAGAATCATCTTGTCGATACTCCACGTCAGACAGCAGGCGGTCCAACTCCTTCTTGACCACGGCATAGCACTCGCAGGCGTTCTTCTCAAGGCCAGCACGATCCGTCACGGCAATGTGACCACGGCGGTAGCTGATCAGGCCGGCACGCTGCAGATTCCCGGCGGCTTCGGTAATTCCTTCCCGGCGCACGCCTAACATGCTGGCGACCAGTTCCTGAGTCATGATCAGCTCATTGGTCGGCAGTCGATCCAGCGTCAGCAACAACCAGCGACACAGTTGCTGCTCCAGCGTATGGTGCCGATTGCAGACGGCCGTCTGCGCCATCTGCGTAATCAGCGCCTGGGTGTAACGCAACAACAGTCGCTGCAACAAGCCGGCGCGATTGAATTCCTCCATCAACTGATGGCGTCCGAGGCGATAGGCGTAGCCGGCTGTTTGCACCACGGCTGAACTGGGCGTCGTATTGCCACCCATGAACAGCGAGATACCGACAACGCCCTCGTTACCCACGCCGGCGGTTTCGGCCGATGCGCCGGATTCCATGACGTAGTGCAACGAGACAATGGCGGTGGTTGGAAAATAGGCGTGCTGTAACTGGCTGCCAGGCTCGTAGAGCATCTGGCCGAGCAGCAGCGGAACCAGTTCCAGATGCGCTGCCAGCGGCTCGAACTCGGCCGTGGGTAGCGCGGCCAGAAGGTGGTTTTGATTTGGGCTATTTGGGCTATGAGTTTGCATGTCTAGCTATTTCTTTGAAGTCAGTTCGATGCCGATGCCACGGTAACCGATGAAACGGGCGTACTGGTTGAACATCGGCTCTCCGCTGACCTGGAACTTTTGCTGTGAACCATCGGCATTGATGCGACTGAAGACAAAATCGAGGAAGGGTTGTCGGGCGGCAATCCGTGACTGCAACAGTTCCCGCTCCGTCTCGTCCCAACCGGCCTCCTGGGTGCCACCGATATCGCCGGCCGGGTTGTCGACCTGCATGCCGAGCATCTCCAGAACCGGCCCCGAGACCTTGGTGAAGTTCATGTTCTCGTCCTGTTCCCAGTACCAGTCGGACGCCAGTTCGGTCAGGCTGCGATAGCGCGCTTCGCTTTCGCGCAGTTCGGCCGTTCGCTCCAGAACCGTCTGTTCCAGCACTTTGCTGTAGTTCTCAAGTTTTTTGTACAGCAAGCGCACTTCCAGCATGTTGTGGATACGTGTTTTGACTTCAACCAGATCAAACGGCTTGCTGATGAAATCCTTGGCGCCGGTTAACAAGGCGCGCAGCTTGTGGCCCGGTTGCGCGGTCAGCACAAGGACCGGAAGATATGCATCCGCCTCGTTGGTCTTGAGGCCTTCCATGACCTGGAATCCGTCCATGACGGGCATCTGCAGGTCAAGCAGGATCAGGTCGTAGCGGTTCTGTCGATGCAGTGCGCAGACTTCCTGCGGATTCATCGTTGAGCTGACGCGGGTATAACCGGTTTCGCTCAGCAATTGCTCAAGCAGGCTGATATTGGATTCCTGGTCGTCAACGATCAGGATGCTGGCGTCAAGAATCTCGGATTCACTCAGTATCATGCTTGCTCCTCGTGTTTCTTTGTGGCGGCGAGTACGGCTTCGTCCTTGGCAAATTTCATGGCCAGATCCAGCGTTTCCATGAACTCGACGACCTTGATCGGTTTGGTCAGATAGCGGAAGAAACCCGCCTCCAGCCCCTTCTCTATATCGCGTGGAATAGCGTTGGCGCTGAGCGCAATCACCGGAATATGCGCGGTTGCGTCATCTGCCAACAGGATTGCCAGTGCTTCGATGCCGCTGATGCCCGGCAGATTGATGTCCATCAGAATAACATCCGGCAGCGATGCGCGTGCCAGTTCGATACCCCGGCTGGCATCCCGTGCACTCAGCAAATGAATGTCCGGCCGGCGCTCGATGATGTCCTCGACCAGCATCAGATTGGCTGGATTGTCCTCGACGTAAAGCAGGGTTTGCAGTGACGCTTCATCCTGAATCCGCGCCTGGGTAGTCAAGGTGGATTCGTGTGAATGCGGGTCAAAATGCGACTCATCAGTCAGATTCAGCTCGATCCAGAAAACGCTGCCCTGCCCGACCGCGCTTTCCACACCAATGACGCCCCCCATCCATTCGACCAGCCGCTTGCTCACGACCAGGCCGATACCGGTGCCCTGCTCGGCTTTCGCCTCCTGGCCGAGGCGGTTGAACGGTTCGAAGAGCTGCGCCATTTTTTCCGATGTCAGCCCTTCGCCGGTATCGCGCACGCTGATACGAACGGTATCCGTGGTGCCCGGAGCGATTTCCACGGCCACGGTGCCGCCGGGCTTGTTATATTTGATCGCGTTGGACAGCAGGTTGATCAGCACCTGCTTCACCCGCGTGCGGTCGGCTTTGACAAAGCAGGGATTTTCGAAATGGGTGAACGCCATGCTGATGCCGCGCTGCTTGGCCTGCGGCTCGATCATGGTCTCGCACTCACGCAGGACTTCGCCGAGCGAGACCGGCTCCAGCGACATCGAGAGCTTGCCGGACTCGATCAAGGCCAGATCGAGGATTTCGTTGATCAATTCCAGCAAATACCAGCCGGCCTTGAGAATCTGATCGATGCTGCGCACCTGCGCGGGCGACGGCGGTGGCGAGCTGGATTCCATCAGTTGTGCAAAACCAAGAATCGCGCCAAGCGGCGTGCGCAACTCATGACTCATGCTGGAAAGGAAATCCGATTTCGCGAGATTGGCTTTTTCCGCCACGACTTTGGCGCGCTCCAACTCGACATTCTTGTTCTGCAGCGCCTGATCAAGCAATGCACGCTCGGCCTCGACCCGCATGCGCGCCGTGTTGTCGGTGCCGATCAGCAGGTAGCCGATGATGGCATTTTGCGCATCGCGCAGCGCGGTGACCGATACGACGGCCGGGAAACGGCTGCCATCCTTGCGGATGTAGGTCAGTTCATAAATATCCTCGATGCCGCGCGAGGCCTTGAAAACCAGCGCTTCAAAGCCTGGCGCAATGGGCGTTTCGAGTTCAGCGCTCAAGGCTTCGGCGCGGACGATTATTTCCTGCGGATCGGAAATGTCGGACGGCTTGACCTTGTTCATCACCTCGGCGGCTGTATAACCCAGCATGCGTTCGGCACCCACATTGAAAATCTGGATCACGCCTTTGGCGTCGGTGGCGATGCTGGAGAAGTTGGCGCTGTTGAAAATTGCGCTCTGCAAGGCGCCTGCCTTGATCAGTTCTTCCTCAGCCCGCTTGCGCGCGGTATTGTCGGTGCCGATCAACAGGTAGCCGATGATGGCGTTTTGCGCATCGCGCAGTGCAGTGACGGAGACGACGGCCGGGAAACGGCTGCCATCCTTGCGGATGTAGGTCAGTTCGTAGATATCTTCGATACCTCGCGAGGCCTTGAAGACCAGCGCTTCAAAGCCCGGTGTAATCGGCGTGTCGAGTTCGGCGCTCAAGGCAGCGGCACGAGCAATGACTTCCTGCGGATCAGAGATATCGGCCGGCGTAATCGTGTTCATCACCTCGGCGGCCGTATAACCCAGCATGCGTTCGGCCCCCACATTGAAAATCTGGATCACGCCCTTGGCGTCCGTGGCGATGCTGGAGAAGTTGGCGCTGTTGAAAATTGCGCTTTGCAAAGCCCCGGCCTTGACCAGGGCTTCTTCCACCTGTTTGCGCGTACTGATATCGCGCAGGATGCCGGTGAAGTAGCTCTCGCGACCCAACCACATTTCGCTGACGGCGATCTCCAGCGGGAAGGAACTGCCATCCTTGCGCCGGCCAACGACTTCTCGTCCGAGGCCGCTGGCACGCGCCTCATCGCTCGCGCTGTAGTATTCCAGTGAACCATTGGGCTGATCTCGATCAAGTTCAGGAATCAGCAGGCTGAAGTCTTTTCCCTTGAGTTCTGCAGCGCTGTAGCCAAACATTCGCTCAGCCGCCGGGTTGACAGTCTCGACGATGCCGCCACGCGCATGCAGGGTGACGATGCCATCGACCACCGTGTTGAGAATCGTCTGGACCAGTGCCGCACTGTCGCGCAAGGCCTGCTGCACGGCGTGTTCTTCGGTGACATTGCGGAACACCAGCACAGCACCAATGACCTCGGCGTTTCGGTCACGAATGGGTGCGCAACTGTCGGCAATAGCGCATTCGCTTCCATTGCGGGCAATCAGAATGGTGTGATTGGCCAAGCCCTGCACGGTACCGTGCGCCAGGGTGGCAATGACCGGGATGGTGGCCAGCTCTCGCGTTTCCTGGTTGATGATGTGAAAGATCTCGTCGACCGGATGACCAAATGCTTCGTCCTGAGTCCAGCCGGTAAGCTCCTCGGCAATGGGATTCAGGCGTGTAACCCGTGCCTGGGCATCGGTGGCAATCACCGCATCGCCAATCGAGCTGAGGGTCACGGAGAGGCTTTCCTCACTCTCGCGCAAGGTAAAGTTAACCTGCTGCAACTGCTTGTTCATCGCCTCCTGGTTCTCAAGCAGGTTTTGCGTTTCGCGGAGAACAAGTTCCTTGAAGCGCTCCTGCGTTTCACGATAGAGCAACCAGGCAAAGGACAGGGCAAAGAGCAGCGACAACAGACTGGTAACGACAATCAGGGAAAACATCCGGCGCATGTCCGACTGGAACATGGCCTCGTGCTGCTTCAGTAGATCCTCTTCCAGCGAGATATAGGCACCGATTTCGGTCCGAATCGAATCCATCAAGGACTCGCCCTGACCACGCCGAACCAGCGCCAGAACGCCATTCATGTCATTGTCGCGACGCAAGTCGATGGACTGAGCCATAAATTCCAACAGACTATCGACCGTTGGCAGCACCGCATCCAGATGCTTTTTGGATGCAGGAAGCAAGGTGCTTTGACTGAGTTCTAGCAGGCGGTCCTTGATACCGTCGCGCTGCGCCAGATAAGGGTCCAGAAAGCTTTCATCACCAGACAAAAGGTAGCCGCGCTGGCTGGTTTGGGCATCTTTCACCGCGGACAGAAATCCAAACGCACCACTGATGACCGATGAGGTGTGCTTGCGCACCGCGGTGGCCTCTTCGATTTGCCGGAACGTCCATAGCGATACCGCGACAGCCAGCGCCACCAGGAGTGTCGCTGCGGCCATCCATGACATGATCTTGAAGGTCGGTTTCATGGAATAAACACTCTCAGCCGTGCCAACCCTGCTGACGAAATTGGCAGCAGTAAAATCATTTCGGACATATCCAGCCTCTGCTAAAGAGCGAATTCCCTGATTTCGCTGGGCAGATTGCTTCAACGACGGTACGGATGTTACCTAGACACTTATACCCTCATCTGGAACACAGAAGTGAATGCATTTCCCGGCCGAGGGCGACTGGGTTGATTGAAGCGGGTGGATATTTTTTACCATGGTGAGCCATCATGGCAAACCGTCCCATCGCGCTCTGTGCGCCAGCGCACATAAGGCGGCGATTTTTTGGCTGCGTGAAGCGAAAGTCTTCAAGGCAGATGAAATGGACATCTACGGACCATAGGCCTGAAGATCGTTTATCCACGCCACTCTTCAGCCATATATCACGCAGACCGCCTGTTCATGCGGTCTGCGGATAAGGTCGCGTTAGTGAGGCAACATCCGCTGCAGGGTGTTATCGCGCACCATGTAGTGGTGATAGAGCGCAGCGACCGCGTGAAGTCCGATGAGGAAATAACCGATTGCGGCACCCGTTTCATGGATTTCCTTGATCAGATGCGCTGTATCCTTGTTCTCGGCGATCAGTGCCGGCAGGTGCAGGCCGAAGAAGGGAATCGGCGTTCCGGAGGCGCTGAGGATCAGCCACCCGGCCAGCGGCAGCCCCAGCATCAGCGCATTCAAGGCCACATGCGTCAGCTTGGCCGTCAGCTTTTGCCATTGCGGCGGTTCGGGCTGGATGTCCGGGGCGGTGGTCGCCAGATTGACGATCAGGCGAAACGCCGCCAGGACAAGCGCTGACAGTCCCAACATGAAGTGCCACGTTTTCATCAGCTCGCGACCATCACTGCCTCGGGGGAAAATACCCCGAAGCTCCATGAGGGCGTACACCGCGACGATCAGCAACAGCATGAGCCAGTGGAGTCCGATGGACAGTGATCCGAAACGGGCCGTGCTCGGGTTCAGATTTTTCATGCGTATCTTTCAGTTTATTGAGAAGAGCGAAGGCATCAAGCAAAAACAAGTTGAACGTGCAATCGAAACCTCGTAGGTCGGGTTAGCGAAGCGTAACCCGACGATTGGCCGGCGATGCGTCGGGTTACGCTTCGCTAACCCGACCTACAAGGTTCGTGGTTAAGCGTTGATGGCAACCGCCACCTGATGCTCCTGCCGGTCATCAACAAGACGGATCGTCAGATCCGGTTGATCGACGCCATCAACCGATACGCTGACCACACCGATTATCCCTTCATCGCCCTGCGTTTGCGATACGGCAATGTGATAGACCGCTGTCCGGTAACGATACTGGATCTTGAGTGCCGGCCAGTCAGCGGGCAGACAAGGTTTGAAATGCAAAGTTTCACCCTCCAGCCGCAGACCCAGCAAAGACTCGACGACCAGCCGATACATCCAGCCGGCCGATCCGGTGTACCAGCTCCATCCGCCGCGACCGGTGTGCGGTTCGACAGCGTAGACATCGGCGGTAACAACGTAGGGCTCAACCTTGTAGGTCGTAACGGCTTCCGCTGACAGCGCGTGATTGACCGGGTTGATCATCCTGAACAGTTCCCAGGCACGCTCGCGGTCGCCCAGTTCGGCAAAAGCCATCGTCGCCCAGATCGCGGCATGGGTGTACTGCCCGCCGTTCTCCCGCACGCCGGGCACGTAACCCCGGATGTAGCCGGGATTGAGGCTTGAGGTATTGAACGGCGGATCGAGCAGTTGAACCAGCGCATCGTCGCGGCGCACCAGATGGTCGTTCACGGATTGCATGGCCAGGCGTGCGCGCTTGGCGTCGCCCGCGCCGGAGAGCACGGACCAGCTCTGCGAGATCGAATCGATGCGGCATTCTTCGTTGCTGGCGGTGCCCAACGGGGTTCCATCGTCGAACCAGGCGCGGCGGTACCACTCGCCATCCCAGGCGTGCTGTTCGATGTTCAGGCGCAGTCGACTGCCCTCCTCCACACACAACTGGGCGAAGGATGGATCGCCGTAAGCGGTGGCCAGCGGAGCGAACTGCCGGAGCACTTCGCACAGGAAGAAGCCGAGCCAGACGCTCTCACCCTTGCCACCGATGCCGACCAGATTCATGCCGTCGTTCCAGTCACCGGAACCGATCAGCGGCAGACCGTGCGTGCCATAGCGCAAACCGTGCTTGATGGCGCGTACGCAGTGCTGGTACAGGCTGGCGGTTTCGCTTGAGCGGCCCGGCAGATCGTAGTAGGAATCGTCTTCCGGGTTGACCGGGCGGCCTTCGAGGAAGCCTGCCAGTTCGTCGAGCACGCCGGTATCGCCAGTACTGATCACATAGCGGCACACCCCGAGCGGCAGCCACAGGTAATCGTCCGAACAATGCGTGCGTACACCGCGACCTGACGGCGGATGCCACCAGTGCTGGACATCGCCCTCCAGGAATTGGCGGCTGGCGCACAGCAGCAGGTGTTCGCGCACCAGAACCGGCTTGGCGTGGATCAACGACATCACGTCCTGCAACTGGTCGCGGAAACCGTAAGCGCCGCCTGACTGGTAGTAGCCACTGCGCGCCCAGATGCGGCACGCCAGCGTCTGATAAACCAGCCAGCCATTGGTCAGCACGTTGAGCGAGGCGTCGGGCGTTTCCACCTGCACCGCACCGAGCGTGTGTTTCCAGTGCTGCCTGACCGTTTCGAGGGCGGCGCGCGCGGCAATGGCACCACGGAAGCGCTGCACCAGCTTGCCGGCCTCGTCGGCGTTGCGCCCGACGCCAAGGCGGAAGACGATCTCGCGTTCCTGTCCATCGAATAGATCAAAGCTCACCTGGATCGCGGCGCAGGGATCAAGGCCTGCACCGACCTTGCCGGAGAGGCGCGTGCGTTTCATTGCCGCCGGGTTTTTCAGCGAACCGTTGCGGCCGATGAATTCCTTGCGGTCACCGCTCAGGGTGCGTGGCCTATCATCGACGTCGAAAAAGGCCTGTCGATCCGGGAACTCCATGCTGTACGGGTTGCGTGCGTAAAACGCACCGTTCTTGGCGTCGACTTCGGTCGTCACATGCATGGCCGATTTCGTGCGCAGATCGCCCAGCACCCATTCGACGTAGCCGGTAGCCGAAAGCTTGCGCGTTCGCCCCGATTCGTTGCGCACTTTCAGCACCGAAAACTTGACCGCCGCATCCAGCGCCACGTACACCCAGAGTTCCGAATGAATTCCGCCCGAGCGGTTTTCGAAGACGCTGTAGCCGAATCCGTGACGGACGACGTAAGGCGTCGCCGCACGCGCCGGCAAAGGTGAAGGCGACCAGAAGTTGCCGGTTTCCTCGTCACGCAGATAAAGCGCTTCGCCGCTGGTATCGCTGACCGGATCGTTGTTCCAGGGCGTCAGACGGAATTCGTGGGCGTTCTCGGCCCACGTGTAGGCAACGCCATTTTCAGAAATCACCGTGCCGAAGTTCGGGTTGGCCAGAACGTTCACCCACGGTGCGGGCGTCGTCTCGCCCGGTGCGAGTGCGATGACGTATTCGCTGCCGTCAGGAGTGAATCCGCCCAACCCGTTGAACAGGATCAGATCGTTTTTCGGTAAGGCGAATGGCGTTTCAAAACGCAACGCGCGGCTCGGCAATAGCCGTGGTGGAAGCGGTTCGGCCAGGCGGCGATCTTCGAGTTGTTCTTCCAGAGAGCCCTGGCTGTCGGTGATGAGCGCGCGTGCCACGGACTCGAACAGGATGCGATCTTCACTGGAAATCTGTTCCGCCGAACGCACAAAGATCCCGCCCGGCCGGTCGATTACGCTGGCCTCGATGCCCGAGGTGATCAGCCCGATGATCTGATCCTGCAATTGCTGCCGGTAGCCGGCGTGATCCTCGTTCCAGATCACCAGATCGACGGCCAGCCCCTTCAGACGCCAGTAGGCATGGGCCTGTATGAGCTGGCGCACGAGCGCGATATTGGCCGCGTCGCCGATCTGCAGCAAAACAATCGGCAGATCGCCGGAAATGGCGTAGCCCCACAGCCCAGATTGCCCACGGCGATTCCTGATCAGCACCGACGCATCGGCGCGCAGGCCGGCGTTGGCGTAAATGACCGAGCTGGCCAGGCGCGCATGCAGTTGCGCGTCGACCTCGTTGGCATTGAGTTGGCGCAGCACGACCTGGCTGTGTGTCCAGGCCAGGTCAAGAACGCGATCCGCGAGCCGTCGATCCTGGTATTTGTCGATCAGGACCGCAGCGATATTGCGTGTCTCGGCCATACCCGTCACCATATCGACGGTCACTGACTGATCCGGATCAAGCGTGAGCAAATAGCGAATGGAGACAATCGGGTCGAGCACCGACCCCTCGCACCCCGAAAGCGCTTCAGAACCATTCATTGCCAGAGGATCGGCCGCCGTTCTTCCACGGCCGATGAAGCGTGCACGATCCGTCTCGTAATACACCTCGCCGATCAACGCACCATGAACTGCAACCAGATGCAGCATCCACGGGGCCTGCTCGCTGAGCGAACGAGGGCGACGTGTGCACAGGA
>JBBQAT010000059.1:0-24835 GCA_038316625.1 Burkholderiales bacterium | reverse complement strand
GCCTCCAGCGCGTCGCGCACGGCGGCCATCGCCTGTTCGCGGGCGACGCGGTGCTCGAGCGCTTCCTGCAGCTGCGGTTCAAGATCCTCGGCCTGCATGGCTTCGGCGCTTTCCGTGCAGCGTGCCAGTTCGTCGACAATGCGTGCGATCTGCTTGCGCGCCAGCTCGCGATTGTTGGTGATTTCCTCGATCTTGCTGCGGCATTCGCGCTGTGAAAACTGGGCTTCGCGCAAGTCGCGCTCGACGGCATTAACCTGCTCGCGTTCGTCGCGCAAGGCCCGTTCGGCCTGTTCAAAGCGCGCCCGGACGGCATCCATCACCTGCTGCAACTGCCGAACCTGCTCGCGTTGTTCCTCAATCGCCTCATCGGCGATAAACAGGCGCTCATTTTCGCTTTCTTCCTCGGCCAGCATTTCGGCCAGGCTAGCGTCGATCTGTTCCTGTCGCTCGCGGAAGCGATCCAGCGCCTGCGACAGCTTGAGCGTTTCAACCTGGATGGAGTGCGCCTGTTCCTGCAGGTCGTTGAGGTGTTTGCGCGACTCCTGCAAGGCGTTCTGGGCATCGACCATGCGCTCTTCGATTTCGGCCAGCCGGGCATGTTCCTGTTCAACGCGTTCCTCGCGCTGTTCGATCAAACCACCAAGTTCCTCGATCTCACGCTGCCGTTCGAGCAGGCCGTGTTCAGCCGCATCCGGCGCGAAGAAGGTGACGCTCTGGCGGCTGACCACGTCGCCGCCCGGCGTGACGCAGCAGGCGGTACCGGACAAACTCTCGCGACGAGCCAGCGCATGCGCCAGATCCGGCGCGGTAAAAACTTCGCCCAACCAGTCGGCCAGGATGGCAGCAAGTTTCGGATCGTCACAACGAATGCGCGCCAGCAAACGGTCTTCAGCGTTGCCGAAAGTGGCGCCTTCGACCGGCAAGAGCAAGGTCAGCTTGCTGCCGGGCCGGTCCTTGCCCCACGCCGGGTCGGCGTGCTCGGCCACCAATGCGCTGATCCGCTCGCGCAGAACGGCCTCGACGGCGTCTTCCCAGCCGGCTTCGACGTGCAGCGATTTCCACAGCGGCTGGCGATTGTGCAGATGATGCCGATGCAGCCAGTCGCCCAGTTTGCCGTCGCCCTGCACGCGCTTTTGCAATTGTTCCAGCGCGGCACGGCGGGCATGCGCTTCGGCGCGCTCCTTCTGGACATGCTGTACCTGCGCCAATATTTCTCGGCGCTGCTGTTCGAGCTGCGGCACCTCACGCTGCTTGACGATCAGTTCTTCCTGATCCTCGGCAATGCGTTCGCGCAGTTCGGCGAGGGTTTCCTGCTTGAATTCGAACTCGGTGTGATCCGGCACCGGCAGCGCTTCGCGTTCCTGCGCCAAACGATCTCGACGCCCGGCGATGATCTGCAGCGAACGTTGCGCGTGGCCGCGATTGGCAATTTCAACTTGCAGGCGCTGATCGGCCTGCGCCATCGCGGCGCGTTGCTGGTTGATTTCTTCCTGCACGGCGGCGTGCGCGTCTTCGGCCAGCGGCAGGCGTTCCTGCTGCGCGGCCAGACGCATTTCGCCCTGCTCGACGCGTTCATCGGCCAGCACTGAGAGTTCCAGCCAGCGCTCATGATCGGCATCGAGCTTCTCGACTTGCCCCTGCCAATGCACCTGATCGTCGGTGAGTTGTGCCAGACGCGACTCGAACTCGTTTTGCGATTCGCGGCGGTGGCGGATTTCGGCTTCAAGCCGCGCCACTTCGGCGTTGGCCGTAAATAAGGCGCTTTGTGCGCTATGCACGCCATCGCTGGCCGCAAAGTGGCTTTCGCGCGCCTCTTCAAGCCGTGCTTCGGTTTCGCGCAGCGTGGTGTTCTGTGCTTCAAGATCAAGGCTTGCCCGCTCGACTTCACGTGCCAGACGCTCGCGTTCGGCCTGCGCATCGTTGCGCCGCAACAACCACAGCAATTGCTGCTTGCGCGTCATTTCATCGCTGTATTCTCGGTACTGGCGGGCGACGGCGGCCTGACCTTCCAGGCGTTCCATCTGCGAACCGAGTTCCATCCGGATGTCTTCAACCCGCGTCAGGTTATCGCGCGTATCGGCGATGCGACTCTCGGTTTCCTTTCGCCGTTCCTTGTATTTGGTGACGCCGGCCGCTTCTTCGAGGAACACCCGCAACTCGTCGGGCTTGGCCTCGATGATGCGCGAAATCGTCCCCTGGCCGATGATGGCGTAGGCGCGCGGCCCGAGGCCGGTGCCGAGAAACAGGTCGGTGATGTCCTTGCGCCGGACGTGCTGGTTGTTGATGTAATACTCGGACTGCCCGCTACGCGTGAGCAGGCGCTTGACCGACAACTCGGCGTATTGCGACCACTGGCCAGCCATGCGACCGAGCGAGTTATCGAAAACCAGTTCGACCGAGGCGCGCGACACCGGTTTGCGTCCGCCGGAACCGTTGAAGATCACATCCTGCATCGACTCGCCACGCAATTCCGACGCTTTCGACTCGCCCAGCACCCAGCGCACGGCATCCATCACATTGGATTTGCCGCAACCGTTGGGGCCAACCACGCCAACGAGTTGCCCCGGCAGGGCAATCGTCGTCGGATCGACGAAGGATTTGAATCCGGCGAGTTTGAGTTTTGTCAGACGCATGAAATAGAACGCAGCCTAGTTGGCTGCGCGGATAGGTGATTCTGTATGTGGCCCTGTTAGCATCGTATGACGCCGCACTGGTACAAATGGACGCCTATAATAGCATTTTTGCCATCTACGTTCGTTTGAAGCCGGACTTGATGGAAACCGGAACACCAACACCCGAGACTGAAACCATGACCACCGAAAACTCCCTGCAAGCCCAACTCGCCGACGATCAACTGGACCGCCTGGAAACCTTGCTCGACGATCCGGCGCTGGATGAATCCATGCGTCTGGATGAAATTCAGGGCTACCTGTGCGCCGCACTGTCCGGCCCGCAGGCGATCCCCGAAGAAAGCTGGCTGGCTGATGCCCTGGGCGGCGACGAAGCGCTGGAATCCGAAGCTGGCCGCGAAGCCGCGGACCTGCTGCGCGCGTTTGCGGTGGCACTGGAAGCGGAGCTGGCTGCCGGCGAACCGCCCGTGCTCCTGCTCTACCCGAAAGACGATGACGAAAACAGTCCGAGCGACTACCTGCCTTGGTGCCAGGCCTATCTGGCGGGCGTTGACGCGGCTGAGGACGACTGGTTCGAGTTCCTTGGCGAGACGGAGGACGATGAAGAAGACAGCGAGGAGATTACTTACCTCGACGAACGTCTCTTCCCAATGATGCTACTCACCGGAGAAGCCGAAGCCGCCGCCCGCGAACATGGCGAAGAATGGCCAGACGGTGAAGAGCGCGACGCGGTCCAGAACGAATGCGAGGAAGACCTCCCGCAGGCGGTGACCGACATCTACCGCTTCTGGCTGGCCAAACGCGGCACCGAGACCATTCGCCGCGACGAACCCAAGGTCGGCCGCAACGAGCCCTGCCCGTGCGGCAGCGGCAAGAAATTCAAACAGTGCTGTGGTGCGAGCTAAACGAATCGGCCTTTAAGCCTCGTAAAATGGCGATCTACAAAATGGTTGCCCTGAAAGCCGCATGAACAGTGCCTCTCAGGGCCTCCCTTTTGGAGGTGCCCGTATCTATTGGACTGCAGACCAGTTAGAAACCCAAACTTCATGCTGGTCCTGGCCTTCAAACTTCTCATCACGCCACTCCTGATTGGATCCGTCACCCTGATCGGGCGCCGCTGGGGCTCAGTCATCAGCGGACTTCTGATCGGCTTGCCGCTGACCTCTGGCCCGATCTCCTTCATTCTCGCTTACGAATACGGGCTGGAATTCGCCAGCCAGTCGGCGGTGGGTAACCTGGCCGGGCAAATCTCCAACTGTATCTTCTGTCTGACTTACATTCGCGTCGCGCAATCATGTAACTGGCTGATCAGCTCGATGGCGGCAATCGCCGCTTTCTTTATTGCAACTTTCGTTTTGAACGCCTTTTCGTGGCAGCTCTTGCCCGCGTTCTTCGTGCTACTGCTTGTTATCGTTGTCTCGAGTCGGCTCATCCCGCGCCATAAACTGACCATGGACGTTTTTTCACCCGCGCAATGGGATTTACCGGCAAGGATCGCGACCGGCACTAGCCTCGTCGTGCTTTTGACCACGGTCGCCAACGAGCTCGGACCGCAACTGAGCGGCCTGATTTCGCCCTTTCCAGCGTTCAGCGTGATCTTCGCCGCGTTCACCCACGCCCAACAAGGGGCGAAAAGCGCCGCGAGTCTGTTGCGCGGAGTGGTGGTTGGTTCGGGATCCTATGCAACATTCTTTCTGATCGTCGGGGAATTTCTGACGGACACCGGCATTGCCTTGACCTATCTCATGGCTTCGCTCGCGGCCGTTTCGGTGAGCGGCATTTACCTCTTCGTATCCCGGAGAATGCAACGCTGGCCGGGTCCGCGCTCCTGACTCACGGTCAAGTGTCAATCGACTATTTTTTACTGACTCGACTACAATCAGCATATTTCTGGCTGGCAGAAACACGACGAGGTGCTGATGTTGTTCCATTCGAAAATTGTATGTCCGGGTTGCCAGGGGTCACGCTGCCGGGAATCGAGATGGCTTTCGCTCGAGGAAAAGAAAAAACACCCAGAGAACAGTCCGTATCGTTGCCTGGATTGCTCGCATCGCTTTCTTTCCGCCAAACACACGCCGCTAAATGGAAAGCTTGTCTCTGCGCCCATTGCATCTGTCGCTGTCATTCTGTCCGTCGCTGCCACTTATTGGCTGACACGACCAGAGGCCCCATCGCCGCTCGACCCCTCCGTAGCCGCATCCATGCTTGAACCTGAACTCAGGAAATCTGCCGAAGCCGGCGATGCCGGAGCGCAATTCAGGCTCGGTGAAGCCCTACTCCAGGCCCCGGCACGCACGCCAGAAAACTCGGCCAACGCCGTTCGCTGGCTGGAAATGTCCGCCGAAAATGGTAATACCGAGGCGATGATCGTTCTTGGACGCCTGTCACGAACCGGCGTCGGCATCCTGCAGAACTTTGGCAACACCGCAAAGTGGATTCAGACCGCAGCGGCCCGCGGAAACCCCGAGGGGATGCTTGAGTTGGGGCGACTGTACCGCGAAGGTGTTGGCGTGGAAAAAGACCTAATTCGGGCGTATGTCTGGTTTAACCGTGCGTCCGCCGCCCGCAATCTCGATGCCGTTCGCGAACGCGAAAACATTGCCCGTACGCTGACACCTGAAGAACTAAAAGAAGCTCAAAAGCAATCGTCGGCACCGGAGGAAAAACCTGCGGAAAAGAACGCGCGCAAAGACTGACGCCATCTTTTCTCGCGAGTCACATCATCAGTATTTTGTGCCCGCTCGCCGACGATCTCTTCTCCGCTACAAGAGATCAAGCCAAATCATCGACCCCATGCGTCCGGTCTGACCGTCACGTCGATGGGAGAAAAACCGATCAGAGTCGCTGACAGTGCAGAACGTACCGCCGAAAACCGTCGTTACACCCTGCCTCGCCAGACGCTGACGGGCCAGCAGATAGATGTCAGCCAGCCATTTGCCCGGCCCCGACGGTTTGAATGCGGCGACGGCTCCTGGGTCCAGGGCTACGAAGGCCGAACGCACTTCGTCACCTACCTCAAAGGCTTGTGGCCCGATGGCTGGCCCCAGATAGGCCATGAGATTCAAGCCCGGAACACCCATGGCGTCGATGGTCTCTTCCAGCACGCCGGCGAGCAAGCCGCGCCAGCCCGCATGGGCGGCAGCTACGACCGTGCCCGCCAGATCACAGAACAGAACCGGCAGGCAATCGGCCGTCATCACCACACAAACCGCCCCCGCGCTGCAGGAAAACGAGGCATCAGCTTCGGGCGCTTGGTCGCCCGCAGAAAATCTGGCGGTATCGAAAACTCGGGTGCCATGAACCTGATTCAGCCAGACAGGTGTGCCCGAAAGTGACGCCTCTATACGCCGACGGTTGGCTGCCACCGCCGAAGGGTCATCGCCAACGTGAGCCCCAAGATTAAGGCTGGAAAACACGCCCTGGCTTACGCCACCGTTCCGAGTCGTAACAAGGCTGCGAACATTCTGCGGTGTCGGCCAGTCGGGAGCAAAACATGGCGGGCTATTCAACATCGTCCTCGTCATCATCGACATTGTCGCCATCGCCACGGATATAGATGATTTCCGGGCCATCGTCCAAATCCTCGTCCCATTCTTCGTCCTCTTCAACAGCGCGTGCCTCGAAGGCCTCCGAACGTACGGTACCGATCAACTCGGCCATGTCCTCAGGCATGCTCGATCTCCAGAGCATTGGTTTGCCGCTCGCCGGATGGACGAGGCCCAGGCGGCGGGCATGCAGCGCCTGCCGGTGGAATTCGGGGCCTTTGGGAATGCGACTGGTTCCTCCGCCGTAAACCTGATCGCCGACCAGCGGGTGCCCGATGGACGTCATATGCACACGAATCTGGTGTGTCCGGCCGGTTTCCAGCGCGCACTCGACGAGTGTGCAATCGAGAAAACGTTCAACGATACGGTAGTGGGTTCGCGCGGGTTTGCCGGTTTTTACCACGGCCATTTTTGTCCTCTGCATCGGGTGGCGGGCAATCGGCTCGTCGACGGTACCGCCGCGTTCGACATTCCCCCGCACCAACGCCTGGTAGTAGCGTTTGACCGTGCGCGCCTGAAGCTGACGAACCAGATCGGTCTGCGCCTCGATTGTTCGGGCAATAACCATCAGTCCGCTGGTGTCCTTGTCGAGTCGATGCACGATTCCGGCGCGCGGCACTTTTTCAAGCTCAGGGTCAAGGAAAAGCAAGGCATTGAGCAACGTTCCGCTCCAGTTTCCGCTACCCGGATGGACGACCAGGCCGGCCTGCTTGTCGAGCACGATCAGGGTTTCGTCTTCATAGACGATATTGAGCGCAATATCCTCAGGAGACGATGACTGGTTATGTTCATCCGGTGCTTCGATCAACTCGATGGCTTCGCCGCCCCAAAGCTTCTGCTTCGGTTCGCTGACGATCGCCCCGCCCACACTCACCCGACCTTCGCGTATCCAGTTTTGTAGCCGGTTTCGCGAATGCTGTGGCCGAAGGCGGGCAAGAACCTGATCCAGCCGCTGCCCTCCGCAATCGGCGGGAACGCTCAAAGCAAGCTTGGGGTTTGCGCTATAATCGACGCGCTTTTCGCCTTCCCCGATACTTTCTTCGGGCAAAACGACTTCAGTTTTTTTATGTGGAATTTTCATCATGCGTAGTTTAGCGGTTATCGCAGCGCTTTTCCTGGCCACGCTCTTCGCCGGCTGCGGATTGTTGCCCGAAGTAAAGGACGAAACCATCGGCTGGTCGGCCAACAAGCTGTATGCCGAAGCCAAGGACGCCATGAATGAAGCATCCTACGAAAAGGCGATCAAATATTTCGAAAAACTCGAGTCGCGATATCCTTACGGCCGTTTTGCCCAGCAAGCACAGATTGACATTGCCTACGCGTACTGGAAGGACAACGAGCCTGCCTCGGCCGTAGCCGCCTGTGATCGCTTCATCAAGCTGCACCCGAATCATCCGAACGTTGACTATGTTTTTTACCTGCGCGGTCTGGTTAACTTCAACGAAGATCTGGGGCTTCTCGGTCAGATCAGCCGGCAGGACATGACGGAACGCGACCCGAAAGGCGCGCGCGAAGCTTTTGATGCTTTCCGCGAACTGGTGACCCGCTTCCCGGACAGCAAGTACACGCCGGATGCCGTTCTGCGCATGAAGTATCTGGTCAATGCCCTGGCCTCGCTGGAAGTGCATGTCGCCCGTTATTACATGAAACGCAACGCCTACGTGGCTGCCATCAACCGCGCCCAGTTTGCCCTGAAGAATTACCCGGACGCGCCGGCAACGGAAGAGGCTCTGTTCATCATGGTCAAGGCTTACGACCAGATGGGCATGAATGACCTGCGTGACGATATCGAACGCGTGATGCGCAAGAACTATCCCGATAGCGTGTATTACACGCGAGGGCTGGAGCGCAAGGAGCCATGGTGGAAACTCTGGTAAACAGCCGCTGATTCCTCAAAACCCCCGATAAACGACCGCCAGCTTTCTAATGACGGTCGTTTTTTCATCAACTCGACTGCTTGATCGCCAACACAGCCTGATTGCGCAAGGTTCGCAGCAGGGACAGCTCTTTCTCGGGAATCACAATGTCTCCTGCCCGATCACAATCTGCATAAATCATGGCGACCGGATTGGTCTTGATGCACAAGGGGAAGATGACAAAGGTTCCGGCATTCACTCCCTTGCGATACCACTCCGGGATGCGCGTAGAAATCTTCAAGTCATTGGTATCACTGATCAGAATGTCGACCCCCTTGGACAATGCGGCATGGAAGATATCCGGCGTGAAGATCAGGGAGAAGTTGAAACGCTTGGCGATATCCGAAGCATCCGGCCCAAAGCCAAAACGGCCCAGCATGGTATTGCTGCGCGCATCGCGAACGCACAGAATGACCCGCTTGAAACCTTTGGCCCGATACATCGTTTCCAGAATGATGCGCAGCACGTCATTGAGCTTGAACTCCTCGACCAACGTGTTACTGATGTCCTGAATTCCAGACATCAGAATGACTTCCGGATTCGCTATGTCTGGATTGCTTTCAGCTTCATCCTCGGCCGCTGCCTTTTCTTGCGGGGCAGCATTGGCGACAGCGGAAAGCACGGTATCCGCGTTTTCCTTTACCGCCACCGGTGCCGCTTCGACAACCGCTCCAGCATCAGGCGTTGCTTTCCAGGTTTTAATTTGCCGACCGAACGTGGATTGCTTCAAGTTAATGCCAAGAATTCCGGCAAATTGCGCCACCTCAAGAAATGATTTCTCCATGGTCTCGCTCAAAGCCTGCTCACTGAGCGCAATGTTTTCGCCAAAACGTGCTTTCGCTTTGCGCAGTTCCTTGTGCCGCTGTTCCGGATCGCCCACGGAGATCATCGTGCACAGCTCATTGGAAAAAGCTGACAGGATGCGCATTCGCTCCTCGGACGTATTGGCTTTGCGTACATTGCCGGCCGGCAGCTTGCGCATGCAGTTGACGATGAGACTGGGAAATCCCCAGGCGCGCGCAATGCCGATGCCAAGATCTTCGAACGAAATTCCAAGCACCTGTAATGCGGCGGCTTCCTCGCTGCCCGGCTTCTGTTCAACGGCTCGCTTGATTTCCTCGCTTTCATCGGGGAAGTAAAACTGGCTCAGCAAACGCCCGAGGTTATGAAACATCGAACAAATAAAAACTTGTTCGATATCCCGAGACGCGGATTTTTCGCTGATGTCCTTGGAGAGGATGGCTGCCAGGCTGGCGCGCAGGAACTCTTCCTTGAGTTGACTGGCGTTGCCTTTATTCTGCAAATGCTCGAAAAGCATGACCGTCGTTGAAATGTTGCGTACGGCATCAAAGCCAAGTACCAGTACGGCCCGCGAAATCGTGCTGATGCTTCCGCCGCCCGACTGGCGGTAATACACGGAATTGACCAGACGCAGAATCTTGTTGGTCAACGAAAAATCCTTGAGAATCGAATTTGAGAGGCTGGATATGCTCTCTTTGTCGGAGCCGGTGATTTTGTTGATCGTACTCACCGAATCGGAAAGCGCCGGAAAATCACTCTTGTGCCGCATGCGCCGCAACAGAAAGTCGATGGTGCTCTGCTTGGCATCTGAGGATGAGACAGGATCATCGGGCGTCAGGTAAGCATCCAGCGCTTCACGCATCTGCGTTACTGACGAAAAGCGTAATTGCGGATCGCGCGCAATGGATTTGTAGAGTACGCTAGCCAACTCGTCGTCGACCTCAATGCCCGTATTTTCGGGCAACTTGATATCTTCGTTGGCCAACCGGTTCATTATTTCAAAGACATTGTTCCCCTGCACCGCACGCTGGCCGGTGAGTAACTCGTAAAACACCAGTCCCGCCGAAAAAACATCCGTTCGTTCACTGCTTTCCCGGCTGGCAAGGTACTCAGGTGCCATATAGGACGGCGTTCCAATGAAGGCTTCGTCGTCATTCGACGGTGTCTCGACACGGGCTGCAATACCGAAATCCATCACCCGTGGAATACCTTCGTCGTCGATCAGGATGTTGCTTGGTTTCAGGTCGCGATGAATTATTCCCGCCGCATGCGCATGGGCAATCGCATCGAGCACGGGCAGCAGAATCGCGATGGCCTTTACCGGTGTCAATCGACCGCTGGATTTCAGGAAGTCACTCAGATTCTTGCCTGGCACATATTCGAAGACAAGATAAAAATCACCCTGCTCTTCACCGGCCTCAAAAATCGGAACGATATTTGGATGGCGTAACGGGCTGACCATGCGCGCTTCGGACAACAACTGTTTATTCTTCTGCGGATCGGGTTGTGAAAAATGCAGCGTTTTGATCGCCACTTCACGCTGCAAATGCGGGTCACGGGCCAGATAAACAACGCTCTGAGCTCCCCGACCCAGTTCGCGCACGATTTCAAAACGTCCTATTTTCTTGTTCATCGCGCTCATCACTTTTGTTGTTGGTTTTGCTTGTTGACACTACGAACACGGTTCAGTTCTTAGGCGTCCTCTTCAGTCGTCTCGATTTCCTCGAGCTTGCCCAGCCTGACCTGCGCTTCGATCACCGGCAGGGCTTCAACACCTTTCAGTTTGCGTTCGATCTGGCGGGTGCGTACGCCAGCTGATTCGATGCTCTTGGTCGCCTGTTCAAGCTTTTTGCGCGTGGCTTCAAGCGCTTCGCCAAACTTGCCGAATTCGGTCTTGACCGCACCAAGGACGCCCCAAACCTCCGAAGAGCGCTGCTCGATGGCTAACGTCCGGAAACCCATCTGCAGGCTATTGAGCAAGGCCGCCAGCGTCGTCGGGCCAGCAATGCTGATGCGGAAATCGCGCTGCAGTCCGTCGGCCAACCCGGCACGACGCAGAGCTTCGGCATACAGGCCTTCAGTCGGCAGATAGAGGATGGCGAAATCGGTCGTAAATGGAGGCTCCACGTATTTGTCGCGAATCTTTCTAGCCTCGTCGCGCAGCCGCATCTCGAGTGCCTTGGCGGCCAACTCGACCGCCAGTGGATCGGCTCGATCCTGCGCCTCAACTAGACGCTGATAGTCCTCCATCGGAAATTTCGCGTCGATCGGCAGCCAGACTGGGCGTTTGCTATCTTCACCCATTTCTCGTCCAGGCAAGCGGATGGCAAACTCCACTCGTTCGCCGCTGTTGGGCCGCGTGGCGACGTTCTTCTCAAATTGCTCGGCGGTCAGCACCTGATCAAGCAAGGCTTCCAGCTGCACTTCGCCCCAGGTGCCGCGTGTCTTGACGTTGGTTAGGACCTTCTTCAGATCACCCACACCGGCAGCCAGCGTCTGCATCTCGCCGAGGCCCTTGTGTACCAGTTCGAGACGCTCGCTGACCAGCTTGAACGAGTCCCCAAGGCGCTGTTCCAGCGTCGCGTGCAGCTTCTCGTCGACCGTCTTGCGCATCTCCTCAAGCTTGCTTGCGTTATCCGCCTGGATGGCACCCAACCGCGCCTCGACGGCCAGCCGCAACTGCTCGAAACGCTGCTCGTTGCTCTGCGTCAAACGCCCCAGTTGCTGCGCAAACGATTCAAGCTGTTGTCCCTGCAAGGTCGCCAGTTGTCCGAGTTGTCCAGATAGCGTCTTGGCCAGTCGATCCAGTGCCAGCGACTGCTCTTCACGATCTTCGCGTGAGGCGGTGGCCGCTTCCTGGCGACCACGCGCCATTTCCTGGCGCAACTCACGCTCAACCCTTTCCAGCCCAGTTTCCAGGGAACGAAAAAACGGCTCAAGCGAGTCATCCTTTCGCCCAGCCCGTTGCAACAACAAAAACTGAAACAGCAGCACGCCAATACTGATCGCAAGCAGTCCGTACAACAAGAAATTACTCATGCACACCCTTTAAAAATCGGATTTGGCCACTTATTTCAGCGAAAAATCAACCCGACTTGATTTGAGCTTCTGATCAGAATCCTTCTTGGCGTCGACCTCACCGTGTTTGCTGGGCAGGAGGAAGACCTGTTCGGTGGACACCAGATGTTCAATCAGCCAGTCACGCACCGCTTTTGCCCGACGATCACCCAGATCGCGTAGATCGTCGTCATCGACAGTTGAATTGGTGATGATCAGCTTCTCCATCTCCTCAACCGGCAGACTCTTGACCAGGCCAATCATGTTGCGAGGTTTGGGAAATTTTTCAGCCTTATAAACCCGCTCCAGCAAGACAGGATATTCTTCAGAGCTCACTTCGATGGTTTCGGCCGAACCACTTTCTATGCCTTTCTTGGTCAGGTCCTCGCGCTTGACCGCCCTCACCTTGCCGTCAATACGCGCCGTCTGCAGACCTTCGCGATCACGTTCAGCGTCGACAAAACCCTCAATCTCAAGCCTGAGTGCCGGACGATCAATCAAAGCCTTGGCAAGATTTTCAAGCCGTTTCTGCGCCTCGGCCGTAATCGTTGTGCGTCCAAAATCGAACTCGATGTTCGACAATTCCTCGCCACCGCCGAACATCGAACCAATCAACGCAAAGGGTGCAGTCACCGCCTTGGCCAAAAGATTGACGATAACCTTGACGACCAAACCACCGATGCTGAACTGCGGATCACTGAGCGAACCTGAAATTGGGAGATTGAGATCGATCTCTCCTTTCCGGTTTTTCAACAGCGCGACGGCTAGCCTCACCGGCAATTTGGTTGCATCGGCACTTTCAATCGGATCACCAAAGGTCAGCTGATCGAGAAACACCCGATTTTCAGCCGCCAATTGATCATTTTCGATTTTGTACTTAACGAACAGGGATAACTTTCCCTTTTCTATGGCATAACCGGCGTACTTACCGGAATAGGACGACAGCGAGGTCAACTCGATTCCTTTGATTTCAGCTTGCAAATCGAGATAGGGCTTGGCCGACAACGGGTTGATTTTGGCGGTGATGTTGAGCGGAGCCACGTTGTCGTAGCTGCCACGCAGTTCAACATTGGCAATGCTGCCAGGCTCGGAACTCAGGCCGGTAACAAGCCCACCGATTTGTTTAAGGTTCGCGGTGTAGTTCGGCTTGACGAAGTTATCAGTGAATTGGACATTCCCGCCTTGCAGGGTGATCTTGCCGATTTTGACTGGCATCATCGGCTTGCTGTCCGCAACAGCCGGTGCGACCGGAATACTAGACTTGCCTTCTGTACTCGCAGTCGCTTTGGACGGGATCGCGGCTGGATCAGCCGCTGGCGGAACGACTGCAACGGCCGCTTCATTTTCCTTCCGGACAATCTGCATCAGGTTAAGCTTGCCGTCGGGGCTGACAATGACGCGCGCAAAAAAGTCGGACAACGCGATTTCGCCCACGGATAACGATTCCGGTTTCAAGCGCGCGTCGACCTTGCCGAAGTAGAGTGACTTCCATCGCAGGAAATCCGCAGAGTTGAGCTTATCCACGGCGTAGAAATCGCCAATTGTCGCCTGGCCCGAGAATCCTCCGGCCAAGATCGGCGCATCAGCGCCCTTGACACCTTCATCCTGACGCACCTGAACGTTGCCATTGACAGTGATCTGCCCACGCGTTATCGCGACATTCAGCTTTTCGGCAAAATAGGATTGCAGCGGCAACAGTTCGAGCGTCTTGATGTCCAGATGTAGGTCGGCAACAAGCGGGAACGGTTTGACCGTGCCGTCGACGGCTATGTCCCCTTTGCGGTTAAGCTTGAAACGAGCCGCCACCTTGGCTGTCTGGTCGGGTTCAGTCGATAGGTTTTCTGCCGTAAAGCCCAAGCCATCAATGATTTGCGTTGCTGCCGGCACAACGGCCTGATCCTCGAAACGAAGTCCGATATCCTCGCCGACATATTTGACTACGCTAACCTTCCACGGTACGGACGCTTCTTCCTGAGATGCTTCAACAACGCGCAATGCCGGCGGCTTGAGCCAGTCGATCTTGCCGTCGGTGGTACGCCGAAACAGGCTACGTACCCCGCTGGCCAGCACGTCACTCATGACTACTTCGTGCTTGGCCAGATCCAGTTGGCCGCCCTTGATTGAAAAGGTATTAATCTTCAACCATTCTTCGGCAATCACTCGCCATGAAAGATCAAATTCGGCCGGTGCCGCTCCCTTGCTGGAGAGCTTTCTTAGCCCTAACTCAATGGCTTCGACACTCGCGTTGAATGGTTTGCCGTTCGACTCATCAATCCATCGCACGGCGCCACCGGCGACCTTCAGGTCGCCCAATGACCATTCGATGGGCGATGGCGGCACCGATTTGGTGGCGGGCGGTGGTTTTTGCTTTCCAGCCTCGAGTTCCTGGCGGAAAAACTCGATCCAGTTGAAGGCGCCCTGCGCGCTGACCCTAGCATGAATCTCGGGCGAATCCACGGTAAAACGGTCGATAACGAACTTGCTGTTCAGCAGGTCTGCCGAACCGATCTCCAATCCAAGTTGCTTGAACGACAACAACGGAGAACCCGACGTCTCTACGACTTTGAGATTCTTGATGGCAGTTGTGCCCGACAGCACAAGTGTCGGAGATTTGTCTTTTTCCTGAACGAAGGTGAGTTTCAAATTACTGTCCAGAGCACCCGACTGCACCTTGATCGGCAGTTTGATCGGGCTGTAATCGAGGTATTTGGCCAGTTGAAGTTCGCTCAAATCGATCGCCATTTCAGTTTCATGCGAATCGGCAAAAGGCTTGCTCTTACCCTTGATGAGCAGCGGTGCACCATTGATCTGAGCGGAAAATGCCGGTTCGACAAAGCTTTCAACGGCATACGCCATGTTTGAAATTCTGGGCAAACTCAAGTTGATGTCACTGACTAGGTGCTTTTCACCCTCCAGCCGATCATCAAACTCAATAACGCCCCCGATCAGTTGAATGTTATTGAGCGAGAAAGCCGGTGTCGGGTCGTTGTTCTTGGGCCTGGCCATGATCTCGTCAACCAGATCGGAGAAGTTGTAACGTTTGTCAGGCTGGCGAATGATCCTGAGCTTTGGATTCTCTAAACGGATTTCACCGATGACCGGGCCGCCCCGGAAAATGGAGGCGGATTCGAGATTCACAAAAAGGGAATCGAAACTGACGAAGTTCTCGCCCCCTTCCCGCTCCCTGATTGCAACACCTTCAAGCTTTACGGTCATCGCATACGGGTTGATGCTGACATTGGTCACCGCAACCGGTCTGTGCAACGCCTGGCTCAACTGATCAAGCACAACCGATTTGACCACCGGTGGCAGAACAAAAAACCCGAGCACCGTAAACAGAATGATCGCGAGCAAGACCCGCAAACCGTATCTCTTTGTTTTCGGGGACTGAATGACCGCGTGGAGTTTTGTCTTGTCAATCATGATATCCAGCCGTAATAGACGTGTCGGAACCTTGAATTTATCACGAACATGCCGCGTTCAAACAGATACTGCGCCAGAATAAAATTGCCGGAAGTGCTCGCGGGTCAATCAGGCTATTATAATGTTCGACGCAGCATTTTTCGCTTAGGAACGGAATGAAGACCCTCGTCATCGAAGACAGCAAGAGCAGCCTGAAACTTCTTTGTGAGCATGTTAAAAGAATGGGGAATACGCCCATTCCCGCTGCAACCGGGACCGTCGGCGTTGAGCTTTTTCTCAAGGAACGTCCGGACCTGATTCTGCTCGACATCATCATGCCGGATATCAACGGCTACGATGTGGCGCGCCAGATTCGGCAACTCGAAGCGCCGGGTGACTGGACACCAATAATCTTCCTCAGTTCTCTGAACAAGGACAAGGACATCGAAATGGGTATCGCTGCGGGCGGCGATGATTTCCTGCTCAAACCGATCAGTGAAATTGTCCTCGCCTCGAAGATTCGTGCCATGCAGCGCATTATCCAGATGCGCGAATCGCTGCTTGTGCTCACCCGAAAACTTGATTCTGCCAACCAGGAATTGAAGCGCCTGACGTCGCTCGACGGTCTGACAGGCATAGCCAATCGGCGCCATTTCGACGAGGTGCTCGTACGTGAATGGCGGCGTGCCATGCGCCAAGGCGAGGAGTTGTCGATTCTCATGTGCGATATCGACTTTTTCAAACAGTACAACGATTCGTGTGGTCATCAGAGTGGCGATGAGTGCTTGCGTCTGATCGCGCAAACCCTGACCAACGCAATAGATCGCGGTGGCGACCTTCTGGCCCGCTACGGCGGCGAAGAATTCGTCGCCGTGCTTCCGGGAACCTCGCTAATCGGAGCCTCGTTTGTCGCCGCTCAAATGCGCAAAGCGATCAACAAACTGGCCATTCCCCACCCCGATTCACCGTTCGGCCATATCACTGCAAGTTTTGGTATCGCTTCAGCCGTTGCCATGCCGGAAACCGACCCACAAAAGATTATCGGCGCGGCTGATCGCGCCCTGTACAAAGCAAAACACAGCGGACGAAACCGCGTTTTTCAGACAAATTCGCTTGATCCCGAAGATAGTTGAGTAACAACCCAATGCATGCAAAAATTCTTATTGTCGATGACAACGATCTGATGCGAACACTGCTGCGCGGAATTTTGCGCAACGAAAACTGTCAGGTCATTGGCGAAGCCAGAAATGGAAGCGTCGCTCTCGAAAGCATTGCTCGTAACAAACCCGATATCGTCTTCCTGGACGTCGTGATGCCGGAAATGGATGGCCTGGAAGCACTACAGAACATCAAGAGTAAATACCCGGAAATTATTGTTGTGATGATCACCGGCAATCCGAGCAAGGAAAACGTCGAGGAGTCGATTCAGGGTGGTGCCAGCGGCTTTATCATCAAGCCCTTCAACTCAGCCAAGGTACTCGACACTCTGAATCGCGTCATGCAGGACGTAAAACCCGCCTCCGTTATTACACAACGCGATGATTGAGTTGTTTTAGAAGCCGTTCTTCCACTCGCGCAATACCGTAAACACCTCAGTTTCCTTGCAGACCTGTCCGACCTTGGTCTGTGCCGAAGCGACAATCTCGGGCTCCATGCAGCGCAAAAACGGATTCGTCGCCTTTTCCAGCTCGATTGTCGATGGCACGGTTGCCAAGCCCTTGGCGCGCGCCACGGCTACTTCATCAACCCGCTTCCGCAAGTGGCGGTTGCCAGGCTCGACAGCCAGCGCAAAACGCAAATTAGCCTCGGTGTACTCGTGGGCACAGTAAACTGCCGTTTGATCCGGCAATTTCATCAGTTGTGACAGGGAGTCGTGCATTTGCAGGGGCGTTCCCTCAAACAGCCGACCGCAGCCGGCACCGAAAAGGGTATCGCCACAAAACAACGCGCCGGAACCATAGTAGGCCAGGTGCCCAAGCGTATGGCCGGGAACAGCGAAAACCCTGAACCCGATACCCAGCGAAGCCACGCTAATCGTTTCCCCTCCGCGAAGGGGCCGTGTAATGCCTGTGATAGACTCCGCCGCCGGCCCGAACACTTCGGCTGGATAGCGAACCAGCAAATCCGCGACCCCACCCTGATGATCGTTATGGTGATGCGTGACCAGGATGGATGTCAGGGTCAAACCTTCCCGCTCGAGTAGCTCAAGCACGGGGCGTGCATCGCCGGGATCGACCACAACCGCCGAAGCGCCTTTGCGCAGCAGCCAGATGTAGTTATCCTTGAAAGCTGGAATCCTGATGATGTCTAACATGGCCTGATTGTGGAAGAACTGCTGAAAATGTCAATTCCCGTAATCGATGACTGGCTCGGTACCGCGCAAGGACGCTACGTCATGGCCTGGGAACAGACCAAGGTGGATGCGCTGGTTGCCGATCTGTTCGGTTACAACGCACTTCAACTCGGCTTGCCGCAATACGACCTGCTCTCGCACAACCGCATTCCGCTGCGCCAATTGGCGGGCGAAACAGGAAAGGTCGATGTTCTCTGCGACCTGCGCGAATTGCCTTTTGCCGCCAACAGTATCGATCTCGTCGTCATGCCGCATATTCTCGAATTTCATGACGATCCGCACCAGATCCTGCGCGAAGTCGAGCGTATCCTGATTCCGGAAGGACAACTGGTCATCACCGGATTCAACCCGCTCTCGCTATGGGGTTTGCGAAAACGACTTCCCGGATGCCCGGACGAGTTCCCGATGAATGGAGACTACATCTCCGTTTTGCGCCTCAAGGACTGGTTGCAACTGCTCAGTTTCGAGGTTGATCGAGGCAATTTCGGGTGCTACGCTCCGCCCTGCCATCAGGAGCGCTGGCTAAAACGCTGGCATTTCATGGAGGCTGCGGGCGACCGCTGGTGGAGTTTTGCCGGAGGCGTGTATCTCCTGCGCGCCGTCAAACGCGTGCGTGGCATGCGAATCATCCTGCCCACCTGGAAACAAAAACCGGTACCGCGCAAAGCACTCTCTGCCGTAACTCAAAAGGAAATTGAAGACCGTGGACAATGAAGCAATCATCAACATCTACGCCGACGGCGGCTGCCGTGGCAACCCGGGACCCGGCGGCTGGGGCGTTCTCATGCAATCAGGAAGTACAGCAAAGGAACTTTGTGGCGGCGAGCCGGACACCACCAACAACCGCATGGAACTGACTGCAGTCATCCGCGCCCTCGAAGCCCTCAAGCGTCCGGCCACCGTTCACGTACACACCGACTCGCAATATGTGCAAAAAGGCATCAGCGTGTGGATTCACAACTGGAAGCGCAACGGCTGGCGCACTTCCGACAAGAAACCGGTTAAGAACGCCGACCTCTGGCAGATTCTTGACGCCTTGGCCAAACAACATGAAATCAAGTGGCTATGGGTCAAAGGCCACGCCGGGCATCCCGGCAATGAACGCGCCGATGCACTGGCCAATCGCGGCATCGACGAGTTGCTGGCCACCCGCCGTTTAGCGTGAACCCAAAAGATCAACCCGGAAACACACCATGCGCCAAATCTTCCTCGACACCGAAACCACCGGTCTGGAACACAAGTTCGGACACCGAGTCATCGAAATAGGCTGTGTTGAAATGCGGAACCGACGGCTAACCAACCGACATTTCCACCGCTACCTCAACCCACAGCGTGACATTGACGCCGGCGCGCTGGCGGTACACGGTATCAGCCTCGACTTTCTGCAGGACAAGCCGCTCTTCGCCGATATCGCTGCTGAATTCCTCGACTTCGTGCGTGGTGCCGAACTGATCATCCACAACGCCCCCTTCGACATCGGATTCCTGAATGCCGAACTGTCGAGACTCGACATGGCACCGATCAGTACCGTGTGCCATGGCGTACTCGACACCTTGCGCATGGCCAAGGACCTGCATCCGGGCAAGAAGAACAACCTCAACGTGCTGTGCGAGCGCTATGGCGTCGACAACACACGTCGTACCCTGCATGGAGCCTTGCTCGACGCCGAAATCCTGGCTGAAGTTTATGTATCGATGACCCGTGGTCAGGAAAGCCTGATCATGGACCTGAGCAACGACAACGCGGGGCAAAACATAAGCGCCGAGCAGAAACAGGATGGCGGCCAACGCAAACCACAACAGGTTCTGCATGCCAGCGAAGAAGAATTGGCGCAACACGAACAGTTGCTCACAGCGATCCAGAAGGAAAGCCGGGGCAAATGCCTCTGGATTCCGAACGAGACCGTTAATTGAATCGGCGCATTTGAAGCAGGCCTGGAAGCCGCATGGATAGGCGTTCTTCAATGCATGATCTGGAGAACCGCATGGATATTGGCCTCCAGAGCACTGTCTGATCGCCATTAAGAAACGGTGCTCGAAAAAAAGCCCAAGCATTTACAGGCTCGGGCTTCCGTTTTTTTACAGGAACCGGCAATCAGGTACTGCCACTCCCGGAGGTGCCATCACTCCCAGAGCTACTGCCACTCCCCGACGTGCCGCCCACAGTCCCTGGGGGGCTACCACTTCCCGGCGTTTCGTTAGGCGGACGTTTCGGCCTGCGGTGCTGTCTTTTTGGTGGCCGGCCATCAACCCGCGCTTCCTGCGGAGGCCGCGAATCGGGCCTGGCATCGGGTCTCGGCCCATTATTCTTTAGCCCTTGATTACGGTCAGGGCGGCGACCATGCACGGGAGAACCTGATCGCTTTTCCGGCGACCGTTCCGGTTGTGATTGTCTATCCGACTCCCGGTTTCCGGGTGCTGTACGAATTTCAAGTTCGTTCAGCTCGTCCCATTGTTCATCGGTACGATCCCGTTCCGGGATGGCATTAAGTTCACGAATCCGACGGCGCGGATCAATAGGTTCTGGATCATTCATGTCGCCATTATGAACCACACAACGGGGCTCATTCAACTCTCGCGGAAAATCAAACTCAAAACGACCCACAAAGTCCCGGTTCAGCCCCTATAATTCTCATCTTTTTTGAGTCCGACACATGTGGTTTAAGAACCTCCAGATCTACCGCCTCCCCAAAACACCGGCGGATACCGCCAGCAAGCTTGAGGACCAGCTGGCCAAGCTGACGCTGCAACCCTGCAATGCGTCCGACATGCAGAGCATCGGCTGGGTCCCGCCATGCGACGGTGGAACACTTGTCCATTCCGTGAATCAGCAATGGCTGCTGGCACTCGGCGTCGAGCACAAACTTTTGCCAACCTCGGTGGTCAAGCACTTTGCCAATGAACGAGCAAAAGCAATTGAGGAAGCGGAGGGCCGTCGCGTGGGCCGCAAGGAGATGCGAGAACTCCGTGAATCGATGACTCAAGAATTGTTGCCACGTGCCTTCATCAGCCACCGTACCACCTTTGGCTGGGTCGATCCGATCAACGGCTGGCTGGTCATTGATGCCGCTTCCCCAGCCAAGGCTGAGGAATTGCTTGAGCATCTGCGCAAATCGGTTGACGGTTTTCCGGTCAAGTTGCTGCAGGTCACTCAAACACCTTCCGCTGCAATGACCGGCTGGGTCGCGGATGGCGAAGCGCCAAGCGGATTCACCATCGACCAGGACCTCGAATTGCGCTCCGCCGAAAACGCCACAGTACGCTACGCCAAACACACGCTGGAAGGCGAGGAAATCCGCCAGCACATCGCCGACGGTAAAGTCGTCACACGACTCGCAATGACTTGGAGCGACCGTATTTCGTTCGTGCTCAATGAAAAATTGCAGGTCAAGCGCCTCAGCTTCCTCGACATTCTCAAGGAACAAGCCGATGGTCAGGCCGAGAACGCAGATGAACGTTTCGACATCGACTTTACGCTAATGACCGGAGAGGTAGCACGCCTGCTCGATGATCTGCTCGAAGCGCTGGGTGGCGAACTGGAAAAGCAGGTCTGAACATCAGATCAACGTAATGCCGGAAAATCATTCGATTGACGAGAAATCCGGGGCGCCTGAACAGCCCCCATGGTTTCTCTATCTGATTGAGTGCCTCGACGGCAGCATCTATACCGGGATCGCCATCGACGTTGTGGCACGCTTCGCAGCTCACGCCAGCGGCAAAGGTGCACGCTACACACGCACTCACCCGCCAGCCCGAGTGCTTGTCAGCGTTGAATATCCGGATCGTTCAAGCGCATTGAAGGCCGAATACCGGATCAAGCAACTCAAACCAGCGGCCAAGCGCGAATTTGTGGCGCAAATGAGTAAGTGACCTCGGCCGCGCAAAGCTAACGTCTTCTGAGGAAAACGTTAGCTCTTGATTTACTAGCTAGCGGAAGGTTGCCCGGTCACTGCCAAACACCCTGAAAACGAGGCTCTGAGCCATTTCAGCGCCTAAGCGTTTGGCAAAGCGCTCAGCGATATTCTCTTTGACCGAATAGTCGAGGATGTTTTCAGCCTTGATCAGATCACGCGCGACCGAATCAACCGTCCCATAGTCATCGGCAAGCCCCATCACGATGCTTTGGCTGCCGGTCCACATCAAGCCCGAGAACATGTCAGGTGTTTCCTTGAGTCGATCACCACGACCCTTGCGGACTACGTCAATGAACTGTTGGTGTATTTCACCGAGCAAGACCTGGGCATGCGCTTTCTGCTTTTCGTCCTGTGGCGAGAAGGGGTCAAGGAAGCCCTTGTTTGTACCGGCGGTCAGCAAACGCCTTTCAACGCCAACCTTGTCCATGATGCCGGTAAAACCAAACCCGTCCATCAACACACCAATGGAACCAACGATGCTGGCCTTGTCGACAAAGATCTTGTCAGCCGCCGAAGCGATGTAATACCCGCCGGACGCGCACAGATCGTCGACCACGACGTAGAGCGGAATTTCCGGATGCTTGGTACGCAAACGGCGGATCTCGTCATAGACAATTCCTGATTGCACCGGACTACCGCCCGGGCTGTTGATGCGCATAATGATGCCGGCCGTTCCCTTGTCGTCAAACGCCGACTGCAGTGCGCCATTGATTTTTTCCGCACTAGCGTCGCCGCTTGAATCAATCGTACCGCGCACATTGATCAGCGCCGTATGCTTGCTGTCCGAAAGTTTTTCTGTGCTACCGCCCCAATCAACCACCAGAACAAGCACGGCAATCAGGTAGGCCAGCAAAGCCAGCTTGAAGAAAACCCCCCAGCGACGTTTCGTTCGCTGCTCGTTCAGGGAAGCAAAAGCAATCTTTTCAAGAAGTTGACGTTCCCATTGGGGGTTGTTCTCAGGTGTTTCCACAATATTTACTCAGCTCTAAAGGTAACGAACGTGGCGGCAAGAAAGATTTTTCATTGCTCGGGCAACGCGAATCCAAGTATACCTTGGAATCATCAAAACTGCGGTGCCTGATTAATACTAATGTCATTTCCTGATCAGACAACTCATCTGCGCGACAGTTCAAGCATGTGTATCCAGCCATCCGGACAATTCATCAATGCTATGCAAACGTCCCAGCGGCTTCAACAAATCAAGGGTGTCCGCCGAATGTGCGCCATAGTCGACGGCTAATCCATACGCTCCTGCGTTAATAGCCATCTGCAAATCATGGGTGGTATCACCAATCATCAGCGTCCGTTCTGGCAGAATCGACAACTCGTCCATCAACTCTTCCAGCATCTGTGGATGCGGTTTTGAAAAACACTCGTCCGCACAGCGCGTTGCCGAAAAATAACGTCCAAGTCCGCAATGCATCAAGGCTCGATTCAGCCCGTTTCTGCTCTTCCCTGTCGCCACCGCCAACAGGAATCCCTCTGCGTGGAGTTTGGAGATCAATTCGGCAGCGCCTTCAAACAGGTTCAGTTCATGATCGTTTGACAGATAGTGAAAGCGGTAACGCTCAACCATTTTCGGGAATTGATCTTCTGAAAGGCCTGGGACCGAATGGCTCAAGACGTCAACAAGTCCAAGACCGATCACTTGGCGCGCGTGCATATCCGAAGGTTCCGGTTGGCCGAGATCCCGGCATGACGCCTTGACCGCGTTGACAATTGCTCCGATTGAATCAAGTAGTGTTCCGTCCCAGTCAAAGACGAGAAGGTCAAATCTTTTGGCCATAATCCTGTGTTTCTTTTATTGAAAGCTTACGTAAAAATCCATCGAGCGCCTCGGGCAATGGCACTTCAAGGGCCATCTCAGCGCCGCTGATCGGATGGGGAAACTGCATTTTCCAAGCATGCAGAAACATGCGTTTCAATCCGGCTTTTGGCAAGGCCTTGTTCAACACGAAATCACCATATTTCTCGTCACCGGCAATCGGGAACCCCAGATGCGCAAGATGAACCCTGATCTGATGCGTACGCCCGCTTTTTAGTTCAGCCTCAAGCAGGCTGAAGTTTTCCCAGCGCGCCACCAAACGGAAGATGGTATGCGAAGCCTTGCCCTCGTCCGATACGCGTACACGACGCTCACCGGAATCAAGCAAATATTTGAACAAGGGCAGTTTGACGTTGCGCACCAGATCCATCCAGCGCCCCTTGACCAGCACGAAATAGCGTTTATTGGCACCACGGCCTCCCAGGCCGCCTTCGCGGAACATGTCGTGCAGCGCGACCAGAGCGGACCGTTTCTTGCCAACCAGAAGAATCCCCGACGTTTCCCGATCAAGGCGGTGAGCCAGTTCAAGAAAACGAGCCTGCGGGCGTTGCCGCCGTAACGCCTCAATGACACCGAAACTGACACCGCTGCCGCCATGCACAGCAATTCCCGCCGGCTTATCAACGACCAGCAAGGCTTCATCTTCGAAGATGATCGGCAACTCGGCTTTGAACTCGGCACCAGCGACGACCTCTTCCACGCGTTGAGCGATACGAATGGGTGGGATACGCAGCACATCACCAATCTGCAGACGATAAGATACGTCTGCGCGTTTGCTGTTTACCCGTATTTCACCGCTGCGGACGATGCGATAGACGTGGCTTTTCGGAACACCCTTGCAGATTTTCAGCAGAAAATTATCGAGACGTTGTCCCTGCTCGTCTTCGCTGATGATGGCCTGTGTGACAGAACTTTTGCTTACTTCGGCCATTTTGAATATACTGAACTTGATTTGCGTCTTGGATTGAAAGAGGCGCTGACCCATAAGACCGTCGAGCGGCGCCGATTATTTTGTAATTGCGACGCACTTTCCGGCAGGCATCAAACGCCTCGCTTGCACCGACCTGTGCAAGATCAAACCGCGCAAATCACCTGGTTAAGTACGCTCACCAAAAGTAGCGATACTACTTGATTTGCGCGCGCCTAGCACGTACGGATCGCCCCAAGCAGATTCCCGAGCCTTGATTTTTCAGGGTTTGAAGAAAAATTAGTTCAGCGAATTATCTTTTTAGTTGCCACACCGGAACGCCCATGAAGCAGCCCAACCACAACTAATCCGTCGCTGCCTGCACAAGGCGCTCCCCCCGTATTTGCGCGCGGGAGCCCATAAAATGAAACGCATGCTCTTTAACGCGACACAGGCCGAAGAACTTCGTGTCGCCATTGTTGATGG
>JBBQAT010000058.1:0-25314 GCA_038316625.1 Burkholderiales bacterium | reverse complement strand
GCCTTCAGCACATGGTTGAATCCACCGATAAGCTGACCGATTTCGTCGTTCCGGACAATGGGCAAGGGCCGCAAGGGCTGGCTGGCATCCGACATCCCGGCCAGTGTTCTGGCGGTAACCAGCAACGGCGAGAGCTGGCGTTTCAACATCCACCAGGTCAGCCCCCCGGCCAGCAGAGTCAGCAAAAGCGTCGCCATCAGCATGTGCTGCTGCAGATCGCGAATCGGGGAAAAAGCTTCAGTTGTCGGCAAATCGGCGACTACATACCACCCCGCCGAAGGAATCCTTTTTGCCGAGACCAGCACGTCGATGCCAATCGGATTGATTCCAGTAGTGAAACCTTCATAGCCCTGGACGAAGCGGTCAACCACAACATTGACACCGGGAGCCGGAATCTCCTGCATGACGCGACGTTTGTCCGTGGCGGTGACAACCAATCGGTACTGTGGCGCGATGAGCACGAAGCCGCCCGACTTGCCATAGTGGCTTTCAGAGATTTGATCGAGAAAACTGGGCATTCCAAGATCGATCACTCCGGCGATAGCGCCGATGACTTTTCCTTGATCATCGAACACCGGTGCCGCCATGCCAACAACCGGGCCCTTCAGTTTCTTGCCAAGAAGTGGACGGCCTATGGTGGATTTACCTTCCTTGAGCGCCGCTGCGACAACGTCGACGTCCATGTAGCTAACCCCGAGTCGCCCCACCAGCGAGGGGAAATCAGCAATTGCCAGACCATTGACGTCAATGACGACGACTCCCCCATTGAACAAGGTCTGCAGGGTCAGTCGCTGTTCGGCAAACGCCTGAACGCGCGAGGCCGTATCAACCTGCATGATATCGGTCGCCCCTTCAGCGACAACTTTCAGCGCCTTGAATCGACTCGCGATTTCACGTTCGACCTGATCGGCCATCATGGATACCGTCGAAAACTGCTGCTCGCCCAGCAGGCGCTCCATATCCTCGCGCAACATCTGGCCTGCGTAATACGACAGCGACCAGATGCCGGCCAGGAAGATGCTCAACGTGGCGACGGAGATCTTTGTTTTGAGAGAACGCCACTGGGAAATGGGTCGGTTCATGCCATTCTTTGCCGTCAATGAGGCTGTCGCAGCGAAACACGAAAGCCCAATGTATCTATTGCAACCGATATCCGACTGCAAACATGTTCAAGCAACCACAACCGACTTTACCAGTTTTGTGAAGTGCATCACCGAAATACATAGGGAATCCTGATTAGAAACGAGCGTCAGCTTGGCGATACCGGATAGCACAAAAGTCCAGACTGTCATTCCGGCGCAGGCCGGAATCCAGTGCTGCCTCAACCGTGCTTTCTGGATTCCGGTTTGCACCGGAATGACAGATTTGGCGGCTTTGGCAATTTTGGCTGACGATCATTTCTAATCAAGTAGGGAATTGCTGATAAAAACAGCCAACGCTAAGGCACCGGCAGCTTAAAGGGATGCACCGTCAAACACGTCGAAAGACAATGAAGTCGAGTCGATGCCTTCGATACACCCGATATTTATGCGGTAATGCCCCGGCTTGCGCATCGTCTGATGGAAGGTATAAATCCCGCACGTGTTACAAAAGTGATGTTTGGCCACCCGCCCACCAAACTGGTAGGTCGCCAGGGTATCGCCCCTGATTTCGATACTGATTTCATCGGGTGCGACCGTAAATCCGGTCATTGGCGCGCCTTTCCGGCGGCAGATGGAGCAATTGCAACGCAGGCCTTTATCGATGTTGTCCGGGCCAGTGAAAGTGAAACGGATTGCGCCGCAATGACAGCTTCCTTTGTACTCTTTCATTGAATTTCTCCTTTTCCCGACTTTATGGCACGTAAATTCGCCGGGAGATCATTTCGCAAACGCTCTTTCCGGTCAAGCCGGCACCTTTAACGAGTTACTGAACGATAAGACACGCGCTTCTTCGGTATACTTCGCCCCTTGCATTTTCGCAGCTGAAAGAATCCTCATGAGCACGCCCCCCTACCCTCCCGAAATTCTGCGCGACGTCGCCAAACGGCGCACCTTCGCGATCATCTCGCACCCGGATGCGGGTAAAACAACGCTGACCGAGAAACTGTTGCTGTTCGGTGGTGCCATCCAGCTCGCTGGGACGGTGAAGAGCCGCAAAAGCGCGCGCCATGCCACCTCCGACTGGATGGAGGTCGAGAAACAGCGCGGCATCTCGGTAACCAGTTCGGTGATGCAGTTCGAGTACCAAAACCACACGGTCAACCTGCTCGACACACCGGGCCACGAAGATTTCTCCGAAGATACCTATCGCGTGCTCACCGCCGTCGATGCCGCCGTGATGGTGATTGACGCTGCGAAAGGTGTTGAAGCGCAGACGATCAAGCTGATCAACGTCTGCCGTATGCGCAATACGCCGATCATCACCTTCGTCAACAAGATGGACCGGGAAGTGCGCGAGCCCTTCGAATTGCTCGAAGAAATCGAATCGGTGCTCAACATCGAATGCGCGCCGATCACCTGGCCGATCGGCATGGGCAAGACCTTCCGCGGTGTCTATCACCTGCCCAGCGACAGCCTGCTGCGTTTCTCGCCGGGAGAGGAACGGCGCACGGAATCCGAGCAGATCAACGGCATCGACAACCCCTTCCTTGACGAACAGTTTCCGCTCGAAGTCGGCAAGCTGCGCGAGGATATCGACCTCATCCGCAGTGCCAGCAGCCCCTTTGACCTTGTCGACTTTCTCGCCGGTCTGCAGTCGCCAGTGTTTTTCGGCTCGGGGATCAACAACTTCGGCGTGCAGGAAATCCTGCAGGCGCTGATCGATTGGGCGCCCGAACCGCAGGAACGCAACGGTGGCGAGCGCATGGTGCAACCCGCCGAACCGGCTTTCACCGGTTTCGTGTTCAAAATTCAGGCCAACATGGACCCCAAGCACCGCGATCGCATTGCCTTCTTCCGCGTCTGCTCGGGTCGCTACAGTTCCGGAATGAAGGTCAAACACGTGCGCATGGATCGCGAAATGAAGCTGGCCAATGCGCTCACCTTCATGGCCAACGAACGCGTGCTGATGGAGGACGCCGTCGCCGGCGACATCATCGGCATCCACAACCATGGCCAGCTGCACATCGGCGACACCTTGACCGAGGGCGAAACGCTCGGTTTCAAGGGCATTCCCTACTTCTCGCCGGAACTCTTCCGCGTTGCACGCCTGCGCGACCCGCTTAAGAGCAAGCAGTTGCAGAAAGGCTTGCAGGAACTTGGCGAGGAAGGTGCAATCCAAGTCTTCGAAAATCTCGCTACGGGAGCGATGCTGCTCGGCGCGGTCGGTACGCTGCAATTTGAAGTTGTCGCGCAGCGCCTGCAAACGGAATACAAGGTCGATGCCATCTTTGAACCGGCGGACATCAACACCGCGCGCTGGCTCACTTTCCCGGACGACCTGACGCGCCGCAACTTCGAGCGCGAACAGCAGCACCGCATGGCCAAGGATGTGGACGGCAACCTTGTTTATCTCGCCAGCACACGCTACAACCTGGATGTCACCAGCGAAAAATGGAACAAGGTTGCCTTCCATGCATCACGCGAACATGGGCAGAAAATGGGCTGAGCGATCAGCATTTACCGAAGCGAAGAAACACGATTTGAGGTCATGATGAAAAAAGTCACCTGGGGCGTTCTGAGTACCGCCAAAATCGGACGGGAAAAAGTCATCCCCGCCATGCAGCAAGGCCAGTTTTGCGAAATCAGCGCCATCGCTTCACGTTCGCTGGCCAGCGCCCGCGAGACTGCCGACAAGCTGGGCATAGCCAAAGCCTATGGCTCGTATGAAGAGTTGATTGCCGATCCCGAAATCGAGGCCATCTACAACCCGTTACCCAATGACCTGCACGTTCCCATGACGCTTGCGGCGGCGCGCGCCGGCAAGCATGTGTTGTGCGAAAAGCCGCTGGCCTTGAATGCAACGCAAGCGGCCGAACTGCGTGAAGTCGCCAGCAAGGTGCACATCATGGAAGCGTTCATGGTACGTTTTCACCCGCAGTGGCTGCGCGCACGGGAACTCGTACGCAAGGGCGAACTGGGTGAGCTGCGCACGATCCAGTCCTTCTTTTCCTACTTCAACCGCAGCCCGGACAACATCCGCAACAAGCTCGACATCGGCGGCGGCGCGCTCTATGACATCGGCTGCTACCCGATCGTAACCGGTCGCTTCATCTTCGAAGCCGAGCCATTGCGTGTAATGGCCCTGATGGATCGCGATCCTGATTTCAAGACGGATCGCAACGTCAGCGCCATTCTTGATTTCGGCAACGGTCGTCGTCTGGACTTCACGGTATCAACCCAATCCGTCCCTTACCAGCGCGTTCAAATCATCGGCTCGCTGAAACGCCTGGAGATCGAGATCCCGTTCAACGCCCCGCCCGGAGAAGAAACACGAATCTTCATTGATGGTGGCCAGCGTCTCGGTGGCGGATCAGCCGTTGCCGAGACATTGCCGCCATGCGACCAGTACACGCTGCAAGGCGATGCGTTTTCGCAGGTCGTTCGGGGTGCCATGGCGCTGCCTTATGGCATCGAGGATACGATCCTGAACATGCGGGTCATCGATGCGCTATTCAGGTCCGACAAGAGCGGACTCTGGGAAGACGTCTGAATCAAACGAAACAACCGAGCACCACTTTTCATGACCAAGATCTACTTTTTCGACATTGACAACACACTCCGCGATCACCGGACCAACACCATTCCTGAATCGGCCTTGAACGCGATTGCGGCGCTCAGGCAAGCGGGGCACACGGTGGTCATTGCCACAGGCCGCAGCTTCGAGGACGCAAAACCCTTCATTGACCAGATCCATCCGAGTTATTCCATCACTCAGAACGGTGCCCGGATTCTGAAAGGCGAGCAGGAAGTATTGGCCATTCCGCTTGCCTCGGAACCGCTCATTGATCTGTTCAAATGGATCAGCGAGCAGGGCCACTATTTTGGCGTCAACGATGGTTCGGGCCCCTGCGTCAGTGCCGCCGTTCCTGCCACGCTTGTCCCGTGCAAGCGACTCGAATTGATTGTTCAGCCCGATGCCAACATCTGTGCAGGGAAAGACATCTATCAGGGCTGGCTTTTCTTCGATGAAGAACTGGACGAAACCCTGATTCCGGCGATCCTCGCGCGCTATCCTGACTTCGATCTGGTGCGCTGGCACCAGACCGCCGTAGACGTCCTTCCCAAAGCAATCAACAAATGGACCGGCTGCCAGTGGGTTATGGAAAAAACGGGATTCAAACCAGAGCAGGCGGTTGCCTTTGGCGACGGCCTCAATGACATGGAGATGTTGCAGGGCGTCGGACTGGGCGTGGCCATGGACAACGGCCATCCCGAATTGAAGGCGGTAGCCAATCGCATCGCCCCAGCCTTGCATCTGGATGGCGTTGCCACCGTCCTGAATGAATTAGCGAAAACCAGGATACTCCCGCACACCGGTTGATCCAGCGTTCAATTCAGTGGGGCTCCTAAGCGGAATTAGCGTCTTGGCGAGCGTCGAAGCAATACCGAATGCAGTGCCGGTAAATACTGCCGGGATAAAGAATACAGCTGGGTGTTGGCCATTCAGGATGATTCGGGGCATCGGGCAGATACTCGGCTTCCAGTGCAACGCCGGCGTAGTCTTCATAAAGCCCTCCCCCACGGGAAGGTGTCCCGGCAAGGTAATTGCCGCCATACACGTGCAGAGCAGGTAAGGTTGTGTACATCCGCATGGTCAGCAAGCGATCCGTTGAAACAAGCTTGGCGGCGCTCTGCCTCATGGCATGGCAATCAGCAGCGAGGATGAAGGCGTGGTTGAACCCCTTGTTCAAGGCGAGTTGGGCGTTATCTGTTGACGCTCCAAAAAGCGGTGCGCGTTGCCGAAAATCAAATGGCGAACCACTGACGTCAAGAATCTCCCCGGACGGAATACCGTTCGTGTCGATGGGCAAATAGCGCTCACTTGCTAGCTGCAACGAGTGTCTGCGGCTATCGTGGCCATCTCCATCAAGATTGAAATAGGCGTGATTCGTTAAGCTCACCGGACACGGACGATCAACCGCCGCAAGAAATTCGATCGTCACGCTTGAATCATGGCCGTTGAGAATATAGGTTGTCTCCGCTGTCATTTGCCCCGGAAAACCGCCATCGCCATCCGACGAAAAAATTGAGAACCGGACCCGGTCGGTGCCAAGCTCTTCAATCGCCCAGTCGCGTTTGCCGAAACCGGCAAATCCCCCGTGCAGGCAGTGCTCGCCATCATTACGGTCCACAACATACTCATGAGCATCGAGGCTAAAGCGTCCGAGTTTGAGGCGATTAGCAAAGCGTCCGATCGTGGCACCGAGATAACTCGCCTGTCTGCGGTAATCGTCCTCGGTTTCACAACCCAGCAGAACCTCACGTACGGCACCATCAGCCATGGGAACACGGCAGGAAGCCCAGCTTGCGCCGTAGGGCAGCACGGCAATGCTGAACCCTGTACCGAATCATTGCTGGCTGACTGGCGAAACTCTTGAAATGCGACCTCCCGACCGGAGAACAACCCGGTCGGGCGTCGCACACCACCTGCTGGGGGAGGTGCCCAGCATACGGTTAGTGCCCGGAATTGCGGTTCTTGAGTTGATCGATAGTAACGGCCGCCAGCAGGATCATGCCACGCACCAGATACTGGTAAAACGCGTCGATATTCTGCAGGTTCATCGCATTTTCCACGGTACCCATAATCAGCACACCAACGATCACCCCGCTGATGGTGGCTCGACCACCGGCCAGCGATACGCCCCCCAGCACGCAAGCGGACATGACGTTGAGCTCGAAACCCATCGCTGCGTTAGGCTGACCGCTCGTGATGCGTGACGCCAGAATCACTCCGGCAAGAGCACAAATCAAACCCTGGAAAAGGAATACAAGAATCCGCGAGCGAGTCACATTGACCCCGGCCAACCTCGACGCATCCGGGTTTCCGCCAATGGCCAGGATGTTTCGGCCATAAGTCGTCCGGTTCAAGGCCACCCCGAAAACGACAAAGCACAGGATGGTAATGATCACCGGGACAGGAATACCAAGGAGCATGGTATTGCCAAGCGCGAAAAAGGCTTCATTGGATATCCCGATGGCCTGCCCGCCCGAGACGATGAACCCGAGGCCGCGTACGATCTCCATCATGGCGAGGGTAGCGATCAGTGCGTTGATTCGCAATTTGGCGATAATCACGCCATTGACCGCACCGATGAAAGCCCCGGCCACCAGACTCACCCCAATGCCCAAGGAAATACTGCCGGTGCTGCTGATGATTGTCGCGCAGAGCAGCCCGGAAAAGGCAACAATGGAGCCCACGGACAGGTCAAAGTCGCGGCAGGCCAGACAGAACATCATGGTGCACGCCACCATGCCGATCTGTGAAACGGAAAGTGCGAGCCCGATCAGGTTTTGCACTGAGAAGAAGTATTCCACGCTAACCGAAAGGATGGCAAAGAACACCGCGAATAGAATGATCAAACTCCATTCCTCCAGCACAATTCGCAGCCGAGACGGTGCGTTGTGGCCAGAGCCCTTGGCTGGAATAGAAGCCTGAGATTTAGTCGCTGCGATGCTTGTGGGGGTGTTCATGTTTGAGTTCCCTTGTTTTGGTGCGCCTTCAGGCGGCTTCAGTTCGTGAATCGACCGGAAGAGCCAGATCAAGAATTCTGGACTCGCTTGCTTCGGCTCGTGGAAGTTCGCCGACGATTCGCCCCTGGCGCATGACCAGAATACGGTCGGCTACGCCCATGACTTCTGGAAGTTCGCTGGAAACCATGATGATGGACATGCCGCGCTCGGCCAGTTCATACAGCACAGCGTAGATCTCGTTCTTGGCACCCACATCGATTCCGCGCGTCGGCTCGTCGATAATCAATACGCGCATGTTCTGTTCAGCAAGCCAGCGCGCCAATACGGCTTTTTGCTGATTTCCACCCGACAACAGCCGAATCTCCTGGCGGCTGCTGGGGGTACGTATTTTCAGGCGGTCGATGTATTGCTTCGCGTTGGCCATTTCCTTGCTGTCGTTGGTGAATAATCCCAGGCGACGGTAATGCCGACGACAACTGATGTTGATGTTCTCGGCGACCGAACGGCAGGCAATGATGCCCTCCTCCTTGCGGTCTTCGGGACATAGGGCGATCCCCGCGCGGATAGAGGCGGGGATGTCAAAGCTGCGCATCGGTACCCCATCGATAAGCAATTCACCCGCCTTGCGCCGCTCGGCACCATAGATGAGGCGCATCAACTCGCTACGCCCCGACCCCACCAGGCCAAAGAAGCCAACAATTTCGCCGGCTCCCACCTTGAAACTTGCCGGAGCAACCAGACCTTTGCCTTGCAGTTCCTTCACTTCAAGGCGTGTATCGCCAACCGTACGGGAGCGATAGCCCCAGATGTCGCGGATTTCTCGACCGACCATGCGACTGACCAAGTTATCCTTGGTCACGCCTTCCATTCCTTTGTATTCAGCGACCTTGCAGCCATCGCGCAGGATGGAACAGTCGTCGCAAAGCTCGAAAATCTCGTCGAACCGGTGCGATATATAGATCATTCCCTTGCCCTGCGCTCGCAGATCCTTGACCAGACGGAACAGGGTATCCACTTCGCTGTGCGAGAGGCTGCTGGTCGGTTCATCAAGGGCAATGATGCGTGCATTGCGCAGAATGGCTTTGCAGATTTCTACCATCTGACGCTGGCCAATCGACAGGTGACGCAGACGAGCATCCGGATCGAGATCAACGCCGAGGCGTTCAAGCTGCTCTTTCACCCATTCACGCGCAGCGCGGCGGCGAACGAAACCATAGCGATTGGGCAGGCGTCCGAGCAGGATGTTCTCGCACACCGAAAGTTCGGGGACGTACTGAAGCTCCTGATGAATGATGGCAATGCCGCTAGCGATGGAATCGGCACTGCTTTGGAAAGCGCGCGGCTTCCCATCAATAAGGATTCGCCCTTCGTCCGGAAAGTATTCGCCGCCCAGAATCTTGAGCAAGGTCGATTTTCCGGCGCCATTCTCACCGAGCAGGCCGTGCACACGGCCGGCCGCAACGTCAAAACTGACGTCTGAGAGCGCGCGGACGCCAGGAAACGTCTTCCCGATGGATTCGAACGCCAGAAGGCTGGTCATAAAGTGCTATCTCCACTGTGATCCCAGACTTGCGCCGGGGAAAGCCGTGCAAAAAACGCCCGGTTGTAACCGGGCGCCAAACATGCTTGCTACTCTTTACTCGAGACCTGCTTCCGCACGCTTTTCCTTGATGTTGGCACGCGTCGCACCGAAACCGCTGGTCAAAATCAAATTGTCAGGGGCCTTGCCGTCCTTGATCCAGTTGTACATATTCATCGCTGTCTCATAGCCATGACGCTTCGGGCTGATCAGTACGGTAGCGAATAGGCCGGTTGCATCGGCCTTGGCAAATTCGTTCAAGGCCGAAGCACTGCCGCCGATACCAACGGAGATCACGCTGTCTGCCTTGAAACCCTTGCCTTCGAGTGCGCGTACCGAACCCAGAGCGGCCTCGTCGTTCAAGCCAAAGGCGATCCACTTCTTGAACTGCGGGTTTTTGGTGATGGTCACGTTAGCGGCATTGAAAGCCGCTTCAGTGTCGGTCTTGGCTTGCGGGCTGTTGAGAACGTTGGCCGCCGGGAAACCCGCCTTGGTCAATGAATCAAGCGCGCCGTCATTGCGCTCCTTCGCGGTTGGCAATTGATCGTAGGAAATTTTGATCGCGCCCACTTCGCTCATTTTCCAGCCACGTTTCTTCATTTCGTCAACCATCATCTGGCCGACATCCTGCCCGATTTTGAAGGCCGAAATACCCATGTGCGGTACTTCTTCAATGGCTTTTCCCGCGCCATCCACCAGACGATCATCAACAGTCATCATCTTGAGATTGAGCTGCTTGGCCTTGGCCAGGAGGGCCGGCCCGAGCTTGACATCGGGTACGCATACGATGAACCCCTGAGCGTGCTGCGCTGCGAGGTTGTCGATAGCGGACAGCAACTTGTCACCGCTCGGCGTGCCGATTTTAACGATCTTGAAGCCCTTTTCCTTGGCCGCCATTTCAGCGAACTTCCATTCATCCTGGAACCACGGCTCTTCAGCCTGTTTCACGAGAAAGCCGATCTTGATTTCGTCTGCCGCATGCGCAAAGGGAACAGCCAACGTAACGACCGCGCCCAGCGTTGCCAGCAGTTTTGTGACAAGTAGTTTCATTGCGAATATCTCCTGTAGATTTATCGGTACTGCCTGCTCGTGCGCATCAGTCCAGCATGGATGCTGCGCTGTGGTCTAGGAGAACCGGCTAACCGGAACCCCTTCAACTTCCTGCTTCTTCACGGCACCGAGATGAATCGGATTCTCGTGTACCGGAAGAATAATCTCTAGTCATTTCTTGTTTTCCATCTCTTTTTTCAGGTCGATTGCGAGCGCATTGTTCGGATCGTTTTGTAGAACCTGTGCCAGGTGTGCATGCGCCGTATCAATCGCCTGAAGCCCAAATTGCGCCTGGCTCTTCATTAGTTGGGCCAGTACTGTCTGGCGCTTCTGGAGGTCATCTTCGAAAAGCAGCATGGTGGGCAAAGAGGTGGCGAAATAGTCGATACTCGCCGTGCTGCGCTCAAGCGCATCCGCATAGTCATGGAGAGCACGGAACAGCGCTCCGGACTCGTCGCCGCGACCGAGTTCACGCAGGGCCAGGGCCGAAAAGTAGCTCATCTCCGAGTACGGGCACACGCTCATTAGCTGGAAATCACCTCGAAAGGAGGCGGCGGACGCCCACGCTACTTTCGCCTTATCGTGGTCACCCGTGGCCTGGTAAGCGCGCCCTAGCCAATAGAGGATATCGCTGGGATTAGCCAACAGATGTCGTGCTTCGCCCAGACGTTCAGGGAGATTGAGTGCAGCCGTAAACTGCACGACCGCATCGACGGCCTTTCGATTATCCAGGGAGCGTTTGCCCAACGCCAATCGCGTACGGACGTATTGGCCAAGCACTTGCCCTTCACCGCCCTCCCACGGCTGAAAATTCCTTTCCAGCAAGAGCTCTAGCGCCCGATCCGGTTGATCGGTATGGTTGTAAAGCGCGCTTAGCTCGACACTTAGGTCATCGCGGCTTTGTGCCAGTACCAGATTTCGCTCAAGTTCAGCCAGTCTTTCGCGCGGAGTGACACCGATTCGTTTCCACAATTGATCGCGCTCATACAGCAGACGAGCGTCACTGGAGTCAATACGCCACGCTCGCTCGTAGGCATCACGGGCGGCAACCGCATCGCTGAGGATATTGAAACGACCGATACCGAGATTGCGCCACGCCGTAGAAAACTCCGGATCAAGGACAACTGACGCTTCCCAGTGCGCAATGGCTTCGTGATGACGACGCTTGTCATAGAGCAGATTGCCAAGGTAATAATGTGCTGCCGCATCATTGGGCGCGAAGTGCAGAGCACCCTCAAGCACCACAAGGTCTTCAAGCCGCGCGGGGAAGCAGTAGTCACGTAACTGGCTTGCGGCACAAATACGGTATTCAGTAGCTTGTTGCGTAGCGCCGCTGCGCTGTGTATACGCTGCCAAATAGTAGTAGAGCAGAGGACGTGTGCCGGCATCCGCCGTCTTGACAGCCTCATTCAATAGCCCGATGGCGTCGTTGAACTGGCCAGCGCGAGCCAGATAGATGGCCAGATCGATACGCGTTTGGGTGTCGCAGGCGATGGGCTTTCCTCCAAGCCAGCGTGCCGTCCCATCGAGCGGGTCGAGAGCCAGTGTGTCGGCAAGAAAAGCCTCCGCATCGGCATCGCGTCCCAGACGCCGTAGCACAAGCACCTTGAGATTGCGTGCACGCAGGTTGTCCGTGTCGTGACGGAGCGAATGCTGAAGGTGTTCGAGGGCCAGTGACCAATCCGAACGACAGGCATCAATCTCGGCAATCGCCAGGTAACCCGCCGCACGCCACGCGGCGTTCCAGGTCGCCTTGTAGAATACGTCGTAGGCCTCGTCGTCGCGCGCGAGGTAGCGCAGGCAGACGCCCAGATTGTAAAAGGCGTCGCCGTCGCAAGGATTCGGATTGCGCAAGGTAATGCGCTGAAGCGCCCGCCGGAAGTGCGTTTCAGCGAGAGTGAATTCTCCACGCCGCATCAACCAGAAACCGAGCGCATTGTTGCAGCGCGCATCAAGCGGGTCGCGGCTGAGTGCTTCCCGCCAGTAGACGTCAGGCAACCTCGTTGCATGACGGTACTGATCAATATGCATGCCCGTAACGAACAACTCGTCATTGCTCTGGATAGCCGACGGCGTTGGCGGCTCAGTAGCGGATTCGGAAAGGCGTTCCAGACTTCGTGCAAAGGGGCGATAGGTGATCAACTCACGCCCACCGGCCGTCTCGACGCGCAGGGTCAAATTCTGCCGTACGCAACCCCCCGGTACCGATACTTCAGCGGAAAAGGGCTGATCAGGGGAAAGCTCGCTGACCCAGCTGGCGAAAATCTCCTGTTCGTAACTTAGCGTAATCCTGGCACTGCAAAACCTCGCTGTCACCGCGACACCAACGAGTGCCACGTCGGCTCCAGCACCTTCAGTGGCGCACAGCTTAAGGCTGACAGCCACCTCCGCATTGGCCTGATGCGCCGGGCCGATGCCCCGAATCGGGTACCAATACTGACTAAAAACGCGTGTCTCGCCGGGTGTGAGGAAAGAAAAGTCAGGCTGGTTGTCGGTATAAACACCGGCCATCAACTCGATGTACGGTCGATACACACCGTTCGCATCGGGCTCCGTCAGGTGACGATCCCAGGCGTAACCGAACTCATGATTTCCCCAACTCCACTGCTTCTTTCCGGGCGCGATGTGGTGATCAGCCACATGGACGATTCCCGCTTTCGTTTTGTGGTCGTAACCGCCAAAGAAATCGGCCTCGGTCCCCATGCACATGTAGCTCGTTGGCACGGGGATGTTGGCGTACCAAGACAGATCGTTGGCCGGATACGACCCATCCGGCCGGAACTGGCGTGGCTGCTCGTTCTCCGGCACAGTTGCCAGAGCCCGGGCAGCGTAGTCGACACCGTAATACTTGTCGGTACATTGGGGAAACGCGCTGATTGCACGCTTCGCGTGATCGGCCACGCAACTCACGTCTTCCGGGAAGAAACTCTGGTAGGACTCATTGACCTCGGTGGCTACGTTCGCCCACCAAAGAAAGGTCTGAGTCAGTGGTGTCGGATTGTAAAGGCGGACACGAAGCTCAATGCAGGACTTGCCGGGGCGCAAACAGACGCCGTGCATACCTTTCATGCGGCTGAGCGGATCGTGTGAACTGAGCCAGACGGTGCAGGTGCCGTCAGCCTCGGTTTCGAGGCTGGCTTCAACCGGCAGATAGGTGCCGGGCCGATGGTGCTGCGGCCAATTGAACTCAATGCCGCCGCTGACCCACGGCCCCGCCAGACCAACCAGTGCGGGTTTGATGACGTCCTGGCGGTAGATGAAGTCGTAGCCGTTGGTCTTGTCGCGTGCCACATGAATTCGCCCCCCGAGTTCGGGCAGGATCATCACGCGCAGATACTCGTTCTCAAGATGAAAAGCCTGCCACAGGCGATCAACGGGCGCATCGGCAATGCGGTCAATGAAGGGCAACGGATAGACACGCCCACTCGAACCCTGATAGACGCGTTTTTCGAGGAACATCGGATTGCGCTCACCCGGTAGAGGTTCCCAAGTGGGGATGCTGACCGCGCATTGCCACGCCTTGACCGGACCAGCGAGGTCGTCGGGAGCGATGGGCAGTTGCAGTGATTCCAAAATATTCTCCAGTTCGATACGGCTGAATGTGGGAGCATCATCGGCCTTGATCGCACGTAACTAAATAGCTAAAACGATCCTACACATGGACGATCCTACGTATCAAAACATAATCACCCCAGAGTATCCTGCATGAGTGCACTCCGTCCGCCGTCGGCGAGGACTGTGGTTCCCGAGATGAATCCGGCCATGGGGCTGGCGAGAAACGCAACCAACATGGCAATCTCCTCCACGCTTCCCATCCGGCCTACAGGGTGAAGCGCTTCGGTTCGGGCGCGCTCGACCGCAGGGTCAGGAAACCGGTCGAACCAGGCTTGGTTGCCGGCGGTGTCAACAAAGCCGGGAGCGATCCCTACCGTCCGGATGTCTGGTCCCCATTCGATCGCCAGAGACTGAACCAGCGCCAGCAAACCCGCCTTCGCGACGTTGTAGGGGAAACATCCGGCCATCGTATTCCACGCATGGTTGGAGGTAATGATCAGGATGACGCCACCACCCTGTGCCTTCCTTAGTAAGGGTTGCGCCGCTTGAGCCAGGCGCCAGTGGGCGGCCAGATCAAGATTCATGCACTTGCCCCAATCGATTTCGCTGCAGCCTGCAGCGCCGGCGAACACATTGAGCCCGGCATTGGAGACGAGAATGTCGATTCCGCCGAAGACCTCCTGTGCCGCCGCGATGGCCCTGGCAGGCGCTTCGGCCTCGATAAAATCAGCTTCAAAGTAGGCCGACCTGCGCCCATTCCCTTGAATTGACTGGTGAAAGTCTTGCACACACTGACTTGACGCTGCGCTGCGTCCGCAGCCCGCCACGTCGCACCCTGCTTTTGCAAGCAAGGCAGCGATCGCCGCACCGATGCCGCTGCTGACACCGGAAACGAAGGCTCGTTTCCCCTGCAAATCAATCGAGAGTCCAGCGGTCTTCATACGTAGAAATTCCGCTTGGCATTGAGCTCCCGGATACCGGGGTGTTTGGCGAGTTCATCTTCGAGCAAATCAACGCCCAGACCAGGACGGTCGGACAGATGCAAAAACCCGTCGCGAACATCGAGCGGGTGACTGATAACCTCATCGCGCCAGGGCGCGTCGTTCAACATGTATTCGCAGCGGAAGAAATTGGGGATGCTGGCGCAGACATGTGCGCTGGCCAGGGTACTCAGCGGGCCATTCGGGTTGTGCGGGGCCACCAGCACCCCATAGGCTTCGGCCATGGTTGCGATACGCTTCATTTCGCTCGGACCGCCACAGCGGGTGATATCGGGCATGATGACGTCGCAGATATGGTTTTCGAAGATCGGGCGAAATCCGTGCCGCGTGTAATGGCGTTCTCCGACGCAAATAGGCACGTTCGAAGGGAGTCGTTCCCTGAATGCGCGCAGGGTCTGGGCACTTTCCGGGCCGGCAGGTTCTTCATACCAGGTCACGCCCAGGGGTGCCAGCCGTTCCGCCATCTTCACCGCCACTTCAAAATTGAGCATGGCGTGTGTTTCAATCATCATGTCGAATTCCGGCCCGACAGCCTCACGTACGGCTTTGCTTACCTCGTAGGCCAGATCCTGCTGTGCCTTGGTCAGCGTAAGATTGGTGTGCAGATCTTCGCCGTACAAATAGTTGGTATGGGCAAACGGATCGAATTTCAGGCCGGTAAATCCGAGATCCTTAACGCGTCGAGCCTGCTGCGCGTACTCCGCCCCGGAATGACCGCCACCGGTGAACCAGTAGTTGGCGTAAAGCAGAATCTCCGTGCGAAACGCGCCCCCGAGGAGTTCGTAACACGGCATTCCGTAGACCTTGCCCTTCAAGTCGAGGAGAGCCATTTCGAGACCGCTGATGGCACAGAGACTGGCACCGTAAGGTCCGATCCAGTTCAAGTCACGATAGAGCTTGGTCCAGATGAAGTCGGTACGTAGTGGATCAAGACCGATGACGCGCTCACCGACATGCTTGGCGGCGGCCTCGATGATCGGACTCCCCGGCCAGTTCGTGGCCTCGCCCACGCCGGTATGTCCGGTATCGGTATAGACCTTGATCATGGTCCAGTTGTACTTGACGCCTTCGACGAGCCAAACTCTGACTTCTGTGATTTTCACGCTGATTGTTCCTCAATCTGGTAAGTATTGACGCCGTCCCGTTGGTCCCAGGCGCGCGACAAAGACACTCCCGGCCAGGGAGTGGTGATCACCCGAGTCCTCTCACAGGATTCCGAATTTATCCCATGCGGCCTGAGCGCCCATGCCACCCTTGATCGCTTCGAAGACCCTTTTCTCACCGTAGGCCTTGGCCCACGCTGCCTCGATCACCTCTTTCTCGATCTCACGAGGAATTACGCAAACGCCGTCGAGATCGCCGAAAAGAATGTCGCCCGGATTAATGGTGACGGCCCCCATCTGGATGGTGCAGCGAAAATCGACCACCTTGCCGCGAGGACGCTGATCCTGGGCATAGCGTCCGTAGGAGAACACCGGAAACCCGAGCTCAAGAATGCCGCGTGTATCCCTCGAATAGCCGTCCACCACAGCACCGGCAGCACCACGATTCATCGCACAAGTGCTCATCAACTCGCCCCAGAGCGCGTAGTCTGGAGAGGATCCCGTGCAGATATAAACCTCGTTCTTATCCAGCTCATCGAGCGCCCGCAACATCAGGCCAAAGGGACGATTGAATAGATCGTTGACCCGGCCAGGCCCTTCGCCACCATGATCATCCGCTTCCAGCACCGGCATCGCCCGGCCGACGAGAACCATGTCATCGCGCAAGGGCTGAATCCGGGGTGGCAAGAATTGATGCATGCGGCCCATGATATCCATGACATCGCCAATAACCGCGCTGAAAAGACCCTCACGGCAAAGCGTGAAAAGCCCGTCATCATCGCACCAGGATGGAACAGTTGTTGTGTAGTTCATGGCGTCATGTTACTCAGCCGTAACCATTGAACAATGGACACACTGGAATTTTTAATGTATTTTTTGGCAATGATTAGCGTGTATGTTAACAACGATACTTCGTCCCCAGGACGGCTGTCATTGGCCGGTGTATCACAGGGACGACAGAACCCGCCCATCCTCGGCATGCGCGTGCTCGACCGCTTTGCGCTTGTATTCCTCTATGAAGGACGAGGCGTTCTCGAGCAAACGAATCACCCGCCCGAAAAACTCGCTCCTGGCAGTTGCCTTCTCATCCGCCCCGGGATTCCCCACCGCTACAGACCGGACCCCGGAAGTAGTTGGAGTGAAGTCTTTTTCGTTTTTGGTGGCCCTATCTTTGACGCCTGGGGTGCTTCACCCTGGCTGCCGGATTCCATGCATCTCTCTCTGAGCCCCGTAGACTATTGGCTCCAGGCCTTTCAGAAAGCCCTTCCAGAAGGCCACGAAACGCAGGAACCCTTGCAAACCACCCTTGAGTCAGTCTGCCGGATTCAGGCTTTGCTTGCTGAAATTGCTCTTTACAGGAGCAAAGGGAGCCTGCATCACGAGGACAGACTATGGCTGAACCGCGCGCGCGACGCGATCGACAGAGTTCTTGTTGATCAGGGTGATTTGCCGTCAGCCGCTGAATTTATGCACATGCCTTACGACGCTTTCCGTAAACGTTTCGCCAGGCTCGCCGGTTGCACACCGTCTAGCCATCTGGCCGTTTTGAGATCTGACCGAGCCTGCCGGATGCTCCTCGAAACCACTCGAACGCTCTCGGAAATCGCCGAACAGTTGGGCTATTGCGATGCCTTCCATTTTTCCAAGGCCTTCAAGAAATCCGTTGGCTCATCACCTTCCAATTATCGAAAGGACCACGCTTGAGGTCTTTTTGCGAACGCTTCACCCTCTCCCAAAGAAGCGAGAAGCCATTCATTATTTCGATTAAGCGGGACACGATTCGATTGATCCTATGAACAGCGATGACGCGATCCATATCCGAGAAGGCTTCCCTGGGCAGCGCTCAGTCGTTCTACCCCGACCCGTCGTAACCAACTGGCTGGAGGACGATCCCTTGTTCCCCCTTTGCCAAGCGATGCAGGTTTCTATCCAAACGCACAGTGGCACTTTGTTGAGCGCCCTGAAGGGACGCCACAACTGGTATTCATTCACTGTTTGCAAGGGGAAGGCTGGCTGGAGATGGGAGGATCACGCTGGCGAGTTCAGCCGGGACAGGCGATCGCCATTTTGCCCGGCGAGTCGCACATGTATGGTGCCAGCGCCGACAATCCGTGGACGATCTATTGGGTGCATATGGCTGGACCACAGACGACGCGTGTGGCACGCATGCTCGGCGTGGACAGTGTGAAGCCATTGCTCAACCCTGGCTTCGACCCCGCCTTGCCACCGCTCTACGAAGCCATGATTTCGCAGCTCGCCCGCGGCTATGCCTCGGCAATCCTGCTCGACGCTTCCCTTTCACTGGGCCGTCTGGTGGCCCGCCTGGCATTGAATGCGGCACGCCCTGAGGGCGGCGGCATCAGCGTCGCCGCTCGTGTAGAGCGCACGCTGACCCTGATGGAGCAGAATCTCAACGGTCAGATCCGGGTCACCGACCTGGCCGAACACGCCAATATGTCTCCGTCGCACTTCGCCGCCGTCTTCAAGCGAAAAACCGGATTTTCGGTACTCGACTATTTCGTGCGCCTTAAAATGCAGCGCGCCGGCTACCTGCTTGACTCGTCAACACTCTCAATCAAAATCATCGCAGCCGAACTCGGATTTGAGGATCCGCTTTATTTTTCACGCTGCTTCCGCCGCGTGCACAACTGCTCACCAAGCGACTATCGATCAATACCGAAGGGGTGAGTCGTCTGCGGTATTGCAGGATGACAGACAAAGACAACGCGAGCCAGCAACATGATTCCAACGACATCTTGTAATCACGCCCTGCTTTGAACAGAAAACAGGAGAACACATGACAATCGAAATAACCAACGAAACCCGGCAAGTCCTGATCGGCTCCATTCAGCGCTATTTCCAGGAAAACATTGACGAACCAATCGGCAACATCACGGCGGGGGCGCTACTCGCGTTCTTCCTGGAAGAGATCGGTCCGATTGTTTACAACAAGGCCGTGGCAGATGTTCAGCAGCGCTTGCAGGCACGAGTCATGGAGCTTGACCTTGAGGTCTATGAAGATGAGTTCCAGTACTGGAGCAAGGCTGATCGCAAAAAGAAGGCGAAGTAAATTCAGGCAATTCACCCCGCCTTGCGCGCCTATGCCGCCAGATTGGTGCCGCCGGATTTGCTGAAGGCGAAAGGATTCCAGCTTTCCGTGCCGACGATATCGCAGCTTTCGTGGCGCTTCATCTGGCGGATAACGATCACGGTCACCGGCGTCAGAGCGATCTCAACCAGGGTTTTGATCAACCATTGGCTGAGTACCAGACTAACGAACATCTCTGCGGGGAAAACCCCGAAGTAGGTGGCCACGCCGACAAACAGGGTCGTGTCGACCAGTTCACCAACAATCGTCGACGCAATCGTGCGCAGCGGCAACCAGCGGTGCGTCGGGTCCCAGCGAACCATGTGAATTTTCATGGCGGCCAGTACGGTATCGTTCGCAAAACTGCCGAACCAGAAGCCAGCGAGCGAGGCCATTACCATGGCAGGCATCTGCCCCAGCACGCTGGAAAATGCGTCATTGGCCGTAAAGGCTTCGCTGTGAGGCATGGCGACGGCGGCAGTGAAGATGAACGCTGCCAGGATATTCATGGCGAATCCGTACCAGACAACGCGGCGGGCAACCGCATAGCCGAAGACCTCGGTCAGGACATCGCCAAAAATGTAGGTGACGGGAAATAACAAGACCGTTCCAACGTCGCTGGAAAACGTCATGCCGAACAGTTCGACGTCGAAAAATTTCTGAGCGATGATGTTGGACACCAGAATCAGGCCGACAAAAGCGGCGATGACTGGTTCAAGAAGACTGAAGCGACGCGCCTCATGACGAGACGTGGATGATGCGGGCGATACGGGGCTAGTCATTGGTTTATCCTAGTTTTCATTTGTAATGCGCAGGAGGGTTACGAACTGCGCGCTGGCCAAACGGTCATTTCTGCCACGCTTGGAGGGGGCAAAAGATACGCCACATTGCCGGTTCTTGTCCAGTCGACCACAAGAATCGGCCGCAAGAATCCAGAAAACTGCGCAGTAAAGATTGGCCAATCACCCCTTCTGGAACGCCCATATAACGGCGATCTACGACCCCACATTCCGGAAACCCCCATGCCTATTGGCTTCCACGGTGTCGTCATTCAAGACCTCCGTGTTTATTGACCTGCAGCCTGGTTGTTACGACAATCATGGTGACCTAACGTTGTTGCTCGAAGACTCAACAAACCCGGATGGAGAACAGACACGTGTTCGATTCTTTTATTTCCAGACAGCTTGCGAAGCCTTCGGGCCTGTTCGGCCGGCTATTCACTGCGCGCTGGCTGGAAAAGGCCAACGTCGGAATGAACGCACTGACGCTGGAAAGTCTGGCGCTGGGCACCGATGACCGGCTGCTCGAAATCGGGTTTGGCAGCGGATATCTGCTTGAACAGGTTCTGACCAATCGCTCGTGTGACTACGTCGCAGGCGTCGATGTCTCGCAGGAGATGGTCCAGCACGTCAGCCGACGGCTTCGGCGCCACATCGAGGCCGGGAAAGCCGAGATTCGGCACGGAAACATTGAATCGATCCCCTTTGCCGACGCCGCGTTTTCGACGCTCTGCAGCGTCAATACGCTCTATTTCTGGCGCGACCCTGAGCTTGCTCTGGCCGAGTGCCGACGTGTCCTGAAGCCCGGTGGCCGACTCGTCCTCTGCTTCAACTCAAAAAAAGACCTCGCGCAGTGGCCCGGTCACGTTCACGGTTTTACGTTGTATGAGCTGGCCGATGTAGAGAAAATGCTTGTCGCTGCAGGATTCACCGCGATCAAGACACGCACCGGGAATGACAAGGATCAAGGCGAGTTCTATTGCCTTACTGGAATCACGGCGTAACCGCCGCCGTCAATTCTGACCTTGCTGAACGAGTTCATTGGCTAGCTGCTTCAAGCCTTCCCGGTCGAGGACCGTTAGCGTCCGTCCGGAGCGCTGAATGATTCCGCTCTCCGCCAGAATACGCAGCACGCGCTGAAGCTGCCGCTCCCCGGCACCGAGCAATCCGGCGCTGGTTTCCAGTGCGATAGGCAGTTCACTCGAATACGCGCTCATCTCGAAGAGATACGCGGCATAGCGATCAAGCAGCGGATACAGCAGATTGACCGTACTCAATTTGGAATACGCCCACATCTTCCTGGCCAACGACCGGGCGAACATCTCCGAAAGACCGGGATAGAGCTTCAGGTTCTGGCGCATCAAATCAATTGAAAACCGGATCGTCTCAACGTCCGAAACCGCCGTGACGGTACTGTTGGCTACCTCCGTATCGCTGAACAGCTCAAGATCCCCCAGCCAGTTTCCTTCGCACGTAAATGAAAACAGTACCGACTTCCCATTGACGACCGATTGCTCGATCTTCACTTTACCGCTGACCAGGTAGTACATGAAGGGCATGTTGATACCCTGGCGCACGAAGGTATCCCCGCGCTCAAAATGCGCCGGCGTCCCGTGCTTCTCGACGATTTCGGCAATCAATGGGTTCATTTCGGCTCTTCACGACATCTGTCGTATATGTACTGATTGAGGACTATACAATCCGTGTCTGTTGAATAGCAAGGAAACCGCATGTATCAAGCAAGTGCAATGGCCATCGGCGTGTTGATCAGCTTCATGCTCATGGCCAACGGGGCATTGCAGGTCGCCTTCGGGCCGACCGTTTCACTCGTGATCATCCATGCCACGGGGACAGCGGCCATGGTCGCCTTCCTCCTGATCAAACGCGCTTCGCTGAAAAACCTGGACACTGTGCCACCCTATCTGTATCTCGCCGGTGCCCTTGGCGTCGTGCTGGTTTTCCTCAACAACAAGACGGTGGCCTCCATCGGGTTGACCATGACGATAGCCTTTGGCGTTATCGGCCAGCTCATCGTTTCCAGCGTCATCGATCATTACGGCATCTTCGGGCTGGAAAAACGGCCCGGCAACCCGAAGAAGATCGCCGGCCTGGCCCTGATCCTGGCGGGCGTCTTCATCATGGCCTGGCCAAAGGGGTAAGCATGGACTATCTGTTCGCAACCATTGCCGGCGGCATGGTCGTCCTCTCGATGGTCATGAACTCCCGGCTCTCGCGGAATACCGGCGTGTTTCAGGGGGTGCTCATCAATTTCGCCATGGGACTACTGGCCTCGATACTGCTTTTCTCGGTCTGCCTCGGCCTGGGCTGGGTGGTGCCCAGCACGGGCGCGGCACTACCGTACTGGTATGCCTATTTCGGCGCATTTTTTGGGATCGGCATCGTCGCCTCCTGCAATGTCGTCATCCCGAAAATCCCCGTTGTCTATTCTGCCGTGCTGATTTTTCTGGGCCAGATCATTACCGGGATCATCCTTGATACGCTGATGTCTGGGTTCTTTGACGGCTACAAGGCCCTCGGCGCCGTTCTGATTACGGCTGGGCTATTCGTCAATTCAAGAATCGATGCGGCAACACCAAACGTGGCTTGAAACGAGGTGATCAATGAAGCCCTTGGAGAATGCAGAGGCCCCCAACGGCGGAAGATTCACCGATCAGACGACTGAGGCGGTTCAGATTTGACCGTCAAATCTCAGGGTGACCAACCAGAATGGAAAACGGAACGCCCTGAACGACCGGTTTCTCATCCCGGACCTGTCGCTCACCTCGACTTACTGACGATCCAGCCATTGCAAAACGGCCGCAAACAGTACATCTGGATCAAAGGGCTTGGCGATGAAGCCATTCATTCCAGCCTCGGAGCAGCGAACTCGATCCTCGGCAAAGGCATTGGCGGTCATGGCCAGAATCGGCGTGTTGCGGCAGCCGGAAAGTTTGCGTATTTGCATCGTTGCCTCAGTGCCGTTCAGATTAGGCATCTGCATGTCCATCAGGATGATCGCGTAGTCGACTTCTCTGGCCATCCGGACGGCTTGGACGCCGTCTTCTGCCATATCCACGATCAGTCCGGATTCTTCCAGAAGATACTTGGCGATTTCACGGTTGACCGGTTCATCGTCGGCGAGCAGAACCCGGCGTCCGAAATGATTCCGGCGGATCGATGTCTCGGCCTCGGCGTTGTCCATTGGCGTTACAACGGCATCCTGGCTGCCTTTTTTTGTCAGGCAGGCGGTGAACCAGAAGGTGCTGCCGACGTCCGGTGTGCTCGCTACGCCAGCTTCGCCGCCCATCAGTTCCGCCAGCCGCCGGGTGATCGCCAGCCCAAGCCCGGAGCCGCCGTATTTGCGTGTCGTCGAACTATCGGCTTGCTCAAAGCTGCCAAACAGCCGGGGCAGCGCTTCGAGCGCGATGCCGATACCGGTATCCTGAACTTCAAAACGAACGGTGACGGCGTCGGGCGTTTCGGTCTGCAGGAGGGCACGCACGGTCACCGAACCTTTATCGGTAAATTTCAGGGCGTTGGTAACGTAGTTGAGCAGTGCCTGCTGGAGCCGGGACAGATCCCCGTACAGGTTGGGCGGGAAGGAATCAGTCTCGATCCGGAAGATAATGTTTTTGGCCTCGGCACGTTCCGAGAGAATCGACCGGACGTTGCTGAGCAGGCTGTTGATGCTGACCGGTGTGTCTTCAAGGATGAATTTTCCCGCTTCGATCTTGGACAGATCGAGGATGTCATTGATGAGTCCAAGCAAGTGGTCGGCCGCCGTATCGATCTTGTCGAGCCGTTCGCCTTGCTCGGCGGTGACTCCACTACGCCGTAGCAGATGGGCCATACCGAGGATGGCATTCATCGGGGTACGGATCTCGTGGCTCATATTTGCAAGGAAACTGCTCTTGGCGAGGCTGGCGGCTTCAGCGGCCTCTTTGGCTTGCATCAGTGCCTCATCCGCCTTCTTTCGCTCAGTGATATTCGTCACAAACACGATAAAGCGAGCTGGGAACGCCCCGTCGGCGGCTTGGAAATAAAGGGTGATATCAACCGGGATGTCCCGCCCGTCCTTGGTCCGTTGCGTTGATTCGAAGTGCCCCTGACCTTGCCGGGAAAGCATTTCAGAAGTCTTCTTGAAGTTCTCTTCATCGATATTCGGGTCGATATCTTGAACAGTCAGCTGACACATCTCCTCAACGCTGTAGCCCAGCATCTCTGCCGAAGACGGATTGGCGTAAACCAAGCGGCCTGTTGCGAAATCCACCCAGTGAATGCCGATGCCAAGCCGATCCATGGCGAATTGAGTTTGCCGGAACTGCTTGAGAACCGCTTGTAGCTCCGCCGTACGATCTTGAACGAGGTCTTCAAGATGGTGGCGGTGTAGTTCAAGTTCCGCCGTGCGTTCTCCCACACGTTTTTCCAACGTCACGGCCAGTTGCTCAATTTGGAAATGGGCCAGCGCGTTCTTTAGCGAAAGCGCTATCGGCGGGCAAAGCCGATGGATGATCTGGAACATTTCGCCGGTACGTTCAGGTTCAGGCAAATCAAATAGTAGCAACCAGCCCACTAGCTCCCCACTGGCCTTCAATGGAAAACGAGCCATGGATTTGACATCGGCCCGCGACAAGGCTTCTCTACAGGAAGGACTTGAAGCAAGCTCATCAAAAGCCAAAGGACAATCGTCAGGAATGCTCTCGTGACAAAAAGCAAGAAGCTCGCTGGGCAGAAAGAGGGTTTCCCGGCGAGGTGGGCTGACATAAAGCGGCGAATCCGGAGTCGGTTGAAGTCGATTGAGAACAACCATGACCGTTTTCGCACCGCTCAATTCATGCAAATTATTGGTCAGTGCCTTTGCCAAATCGTTCGGAGTGGTAGAAACCAGCAATTCCGAGATGACATCAATGGCGGTTAATTGGGCAGCGAGTAAGGAACCGTCGGCATTGTTTATCGAATTCATGCAAGATCCCCGGAGGGTGCCTGGATGCAGGCCTTTTCCCTGGCAGCCAGCATCGTTTCCAGCATGCCATCGAGAGAGACAGATTCGACCCGCCAAGGCAGTCCAATGTAGGATGAAAACGCTTGCAACTGCTGCTCCGGAACCGGAACCAGGCCGGTATCCAGATAAACCAGAACACTGCGATTTTCGCCCATGAGCTCGGTGGCCACCTCTTTATTCAGTCCCAGTTCGTTCTGCATGATGTGCTCCCAACGCCTGGCCCACTCGGGAAGAACGATAAACGCACCTTCACGCATCAATTGCCGATAGCGCGCACTGCCGACCAGCAATTGAGCGCAGTTGATGACTGAAACCCGACCCACCCGGAAACGGCGCGCCAGGTCGAGCATGTGCGGGGAGCAATCACCATAGATCAAAACGAGGCAGCCGGACTGATCTTGCCCCTCCTTCTCCAGCATCTCCGTCAGCTTGGCCTCCAACTGCCGTGGCACCATATGGAGCATGGAATCAAGGAAGATCAGGTCGCCATCGATCAAACCACGGCGGTGCAGCTCTTCCGTTTCCGCTCGCATGACCCCACAAC
>JBBQAT010000057.1:0-25331 GCA_038316625.1 Burkholderiales bacterium | reverse complement strand
CGCAATCGGAGAGAAAAGCACATGAGCAACCAACCCGAAACCACCCCGGCTGAAGCCAAAGCCTCCAAGCCCGTTGTGAAATCGCCGCGCCGCCGTGCTCGCGAGTTCGCTTTGCAAGGGTTGTATCAATGGCAGATCAGCGGCAATGACGAAGCAGCCATTGAAGCGCATCTGATTGATACCGCCGGTTTTGACAAGGCCGACCGCCAGTTCTTCACCGGGCTGCTGCGCGGCGTCCTCGCCCAGCACGCAACCCTGCAGGAACAACTCCAGGCTCACCTCGACCGCCCCTTCACCGAACTCTCGCCGGTCGAGTCAAGCGTTTTGCTGGCCGGTGCCTATGAGCTCGCCAACTACCCGCAAACGCCCTATCGCGTCATCATCAACGAAGCCATCGAACTGGCCAAGGGCTTCGGCGGCACCGATGGCCACAAGTACGTCAATGGCGTGCTCGACAAATTGGCCACCAAACTCCGCCCGGTCGAAGTCGAAGCCAAGCGCGCGGCACGCGCAAAAGGCTGAGTGCTCTCAGCACAGAGAGCCATGTTGAAAGAGCTTTCAAGTGCCCTCTGAATTTGATCTGATCGCCCGCTATTTCGTGCGCCCGACACCGCAGGCCGTCCTCGGCCCGGGCGACGACTGCGCACTGCTTGCACCCTCGCCGGGCATGGAACTGGCGATCACCACCGACATGCTGGTATCGGGTACGCATTTTCTGCCGGACACCAATCCGTTCCAGCTCGGCTGGAAGTCACTGGCCGTCAATCTTTCCGATCTCGCCGCAATGGGTGCCAAGCCGCGCTGGGTCTTGCTCGCCGGAAGCCTGCCGAACGCCGACGAGACCTGGATTGCCGCCTTCGCCGACGGGTTCTTCGCCTGCGCCAAACGTTACGGTGTCGATCTCATCGGCGGCGACACGACGCGTGGGCCGCTCAATCTGTGTATCACGGCACTGGGCGAGGTTCCGAGCGGCAAAGCCTTACGCCGTGATGGAGCACGGGCCGGTGATGAACTGTGGATTTCCGGCCAGCCTGGGTTAGCGGCACTTGGACTGGCGCAACTGCAAGGTCGGGCAATACTACCGGAAGCGCTGGCGACGCGCTGCATTGCAAGCCTGCAGCGGCCGCTGCCGCGCGTTGATCTCGGTCTTGCCTTGCTCGACCGACAACTTGCCCATGCGGCCGTTGATGTTTCGGATGGCCTGCTGGCCGACCTTGAACACATCACCGAGTGTTCGTGCGTTGATGCCGAGGTGTTCGCAACACAGCTTCCGTACCTGCCGGAAGGTGCCGAACCGGAAGTGGCGCGCAACGCCCAACTTGCCGGTGGCGACGACTATGAGCTGGTCTTTGCTGCGCCCCCCGAAAAGCGCCATGAACTCGCCGAGCTCGCCGCCCAGCTCGATCTACCGTTGTGGCGCATTGGTCGCTTTGTACAAGGCACGGGCGTGGTCCGCTTGCTTGATGAGAACGGCCAAAGCATTCCGATGACGCGAAAGGGATTCGATCATTTTGACCAAGATACCCACTAAGCCGCCTTCGCTGCGCTTCCTCTTCTCGCACCCGGCCCATCTGGTGGCTTGCGGATTTGGCAGCGGTCTATTCCCGGTAGCCCCTGGAACGGCCGGGACGCTGTTCGCCTGGGCGACCTTTCCATTGCTGCGGCCGTGGATGAACGACGTCGAACTACTCGCCTTTCTCGCCGTCTGTTTCATTGGTGGGATACTGGCGGTACACAAAACGGGCACCGATCTTGGCGTAATCGATCACGGAAGCATCGTCTGGGACGAGATCGTTCCATTCTGGATGGTGCTCGTGTTCTGTCCCGCCGACTGGATGTGGCAAAGCGCCGCCTTCCTGCTCTTCCGCATTTTCGACATTGCCAAACCGCAACCCGCACGCTACTTCGACGAGAAAGTCAAAAACGGCTTTGGGGTCATGACCGATGATTTCTTCGCGGCGGCCTACTCGGTACTCGTGCTGGCCCTGCTGCGCTCTGTTCTGGCATGAGCGCACCCAGCCAAATAGCCCTTGAAGCACTGGCTGCCGAAGTCGGCGCGCTGCTGCTGAACAATGGCTTGCGACTGGCCACGGCAGAATCCTGTACTGGCGGCTGGGTCGCTCAATGCCTGACGTCCATTGCCGGCAGCTCGGATTGGTTCGAGCGCGGCTTTGTGAGCTACTCGAACGAAGCCAAACGGGAAATGCTTGGTGTCGAAATCGACACGCTGATGATCCATGGCGCTGTCAGTCAAGCCGTCGCTGCCGCCATGTCTATCGGCGCTCTGCGCCATAGCCATGCTGATTGGGCACTGGCGATCACCGGAATTGCTGGCCCCGGGGGCGGTTCGACGGATAAACCGGTCGGCACGGTCTGCTTTGGCTGGGCTGGCCCGGACGGCTACGTCGACGTTGAAACCTGCCTTTTCTCCGGCTCTCGCGAGGAGGTCCGCGCACATTCAGTGGCGCATGCCTGTACAGGAATCCTGCAGCGTGCAGTTGTTCTTCAAGGATAGAAAGCTGACGCAAGTTACTGCTTCAATTAGGCAACCGCACTGGGCTTTGTGGAATTGTGCACAGACTCTCGGGCCAGTTCGGATAGAATCCCGTTTGCTAAATTCATATTGCCATTGATGCATTTCAATTGTTCTCCCGCCAGGCGAATAGTTCAGTTCTCGGCACTGCTGTTCATGATGGCTGTGCGCGCAGGGGAAGCCCATGCCTTGGGACTGGGGGAAATCAAGGTAAACTCACGGCTTGGCGCATTTTTTCAGGCCGAAGTTCAGCTTGTTGAAAGCCCGAGCGACACCCGCCTTGCGAGCGATTGTTTTCGCCTGAGCAGCTCAGGGGATTCCGACGCCGGTATTCCGTTGCTCATCCGGGGCCGCATCAGCCTGGAACGCCAGAACGGCCAGTCCAGACTACTGATCACCTCGGACCAAACCATCAACGAACCCGTATTGCAGGTCAACCTACGAGCCAGTTGCGGATCCGAGGTTATACGCAGTTACACGGTGCTGATTGACCCTGAATCAGCACCACAACCCGCCAGACGACCCGGCATTTCGTTGCCGCAGGCGAGCAACTTGCCGGCACCTGAAGCGCCCGTACAGCCCGTTGTTTCAGAGAAAAACTACCCGAATGTCTGGCAGACGGCGCGAGGTGAATCGGCGCAATCAATCGCCAAATCCCTTTTCCCGCGCCAACCAAGCGCTCGACGCCGTTTCCTGGTGGCGCTCAAGGCCGAGAATCCGCAACTTGATCTGGGTGCGGAGGGCGAAAAGCCGCTCGACTCAGGAATGGCGCTGAACATCCCTGACACCCGGCGACAAGCCTTCGTCCCGCCATCGGCCGACGTTGACGCGAAGTCTGCAGCAAAGGAAAGCGCGACCAAAGCGCTCCAAAATCCGGTCCCCCACGAAAAGTCAGCGATACTCAAACCGGCAGGCCGAATGGCTGATCGACTGCTCATATCAGGCAATGCTGACGACACGAACTCCGGGGCTGAAGCCCCTTTGCGGCTGTCGACCGAGTTGTCCACCCGCTTTTCAAGCAAGGTGTCCGAAAACAGCCGCACCCTGCTGCGCCTTGAATACAAGTTGCTGAGTTCACTTTATGTGCAAGCCGAACAACAACTTGCGATGGCCGAACAGGTGCGCAATCTCGAAGCGAGCTTCGAGGAAATGCGCGTAGCGACCGAAAGCGTGGCGCATCAAACCCAGGCCGCAGTGGATGCCGCCGCAAAGTCGATTTCTCCCGCCGGAACATCGGCACCTGGCGATGTGCCCCAAACGCCGCCGGCCACATCCGGCAGCCCTAGCCAACCACCTGCCGCTACCGTTGAACAAGCCAAAGCAAAACCTGAAGAAAGTTCCATTTGGTGGCTGGAAATTCTGATTGTGCTCGGCCTGATCGGGGCGTTGAGCTGGGCATTCGCGCGCCGGTCCCGCAAGAGTCGCCCCGAACCTGCAGCCCTTGCTGCCGACGAAGCCCGCTATGTTCCGCCGCCTGTCGCCAGCGCAGAAAGTCACGACCCCTGGGCCGCTGAAGCTGAACAAGAAGCGTCGCAGCCGACAAAGGCATCGGGCATCATGCCGGATATCGTTCTGGACGATGCGCCGCCACCGCCGCCAGGCACAATCAACTTCGAGAAACAGGACCATCCCGTCAGGCATGTGGAAATCGACGAGACCGGAGATTACCGTACGGTGATTGAACTGGCAGACATCATGGTCTGCTTCGGGCGCATCAAGGGCGCTACCCAGGCCCTCGAAGAGTTTCTGACTCGCGACCCAAGTGCCGCACTGGCCCCGTGGATGAAACTGCTCGAGATCTTCCGGGCAAACGACATGCGTGAAGAATTCGAGGCCTACGCGCTGAAACTCAGAGGACATTTCAATGTAGCACCGGCGAGTTGGGAGCTGGCAGGGGAATGCCTCAGGGAACCGATCCAGCCGGTTGACGAAAGCAATATTTCGATTGAGGACCTGCTGCAGAAGCTGCCGACCATTAGCACGCTTCCGCATATAAAGGAAAACCTTCTGAAGTCCTGGGACTCCCCGGACGGATTGGCTTATCTCACGCACCTGCTGCGTGATACCCGCGACGGAAAACGTAGTGGCTTCCCACTGGCTATAGCGCGCGAATTGCAGTTTCTACTCGAACTCATGGAAAACCGCTCACAGAACAAGGTGTAACACAGTGCGATACACAAACAGGCCGCTACTGTCGCGCGATGCTCACATTCTGCCGAATACTGTATATAATTACAGCATTCGGCATCGGCATAATGCACTGGCCACGCCGTCGAACATGAGATAATTCCCGTCAATCAGGATAGAGGACACGTAATGGACGACAACAAGTCAAAAGCACTGACAGCCGCGTTAGCTCAGATCGAAAAGCAGTTCGGCAAGGGTTCGATCATGAAAATGGGTGACGGCAGTGTCGCCAACGATATTCAGGTCGTTTCCACGGGTTCGCTCGGACTGGATATCGCGCTCGGTATTGGCGGCCTGCCGCGCGGACGCGTTGTCGAAATCTACGGGCCGGAATCTTCAGGAAAAACAACGCTGACCCTGCAAGTCATCGCTGAAATGCAGAAACTTGGCGGCACGGCGGCCTTTATCGATGCCGAACACGCCCTCGATCCAACTTACGCACAAAAACTCGGCGTCAATCTGGAAGAGTTGCTGATTTCACAACCAGACACCGGCGAACAGGCGCTTGAAATCACCGACATGCTGGTACGCTCGGCGAGCGTAGACGTCATCGTCATCGACTCGGTTGCCGCTCTCGTACCGAAAGCCGAAATCGAAGGCGAAATGGGCGACTCACTGCCCGGGTTGCAAGCCCGTCTGATGAGTCAGGCACTACGCAAACTCACCGCCAACATCAACCGGACCAACACGCTGGTCATCTTCATCAACCAGATCCGCATGAAGATCGGCGTCATGTTCGGCAGTCCGGAAACCACGACGGGTGGTAACGCACTAAAATTCTACGCTTCGGTGCGCTTGGACATTCGCCGAATCGGTGGCATCAAGAAGGGCGATGAGGTCGTCGGGAACGAAACCCGCGTCAAGGTCGTCAAGAACAAGGTTGCACCGCCCTTCCGCGAAGCGATCTTCGATATTCTCTATGGCGAAGGTACCTCGCGCGAAGGCGAAATCGTTGAACTGGGCGTTATCCACAAACTGGTCGAAAAGTCCGGCTCTTGGTACGCCTACAACGGCGAGAAGATCGGTCAAGGCAAGGACAATGCGCGCGAATACCTCAAGGCTAATCCGCAAATAGCGGAGGAGATTGAGGCCAAGATTCGTGCGGCGGTAAATGTGCCCTCGCCAAAGCCGATCACTGCCGCCGAATAGGCGAGTCCTCGGTCATGGATTGCACGCTGCGCGAGCGTGCTCTACGCTTTTTGGCGCGCCGAGAGCACGCACGAACCGAACTGGCGCGCAAGCTGATGCCATACGCCGAATCGGTCGATGCAATTGAAGCACTGCTAGACGACCTGAGTGCGCGCCGCCTGCTTTCTGACGAGCGCTACGTGGAAATGCGCATGAATGCTCGCGGAGCGCGATTCGGCAACGCCCGCTTGGCCTACGAGTTGCACCATCAGGGCGTTTCCGACGAGCTGGTGGAAGCCGCATTGGCAACCGCGGAGGATGAGTTGACGCGAGCACGGCAAGTCTGGCAGCGTAAATTTGGCGGCAAGAGCGAGGCTCCCGAGGCAAACGAATGGGCGCGCCAGATAAGATTTTTGATGAGCCGGGGATTCTCCGGAGAGACTAGCCGTCGCGTATTGCGCGGCAACTTTGAAGACGATTGACCGATGTCCGAAACCAATGCCAGCAAGAGCGCCGAGAGAGTGAAAAGCACTCTGTCCATACACAACCTGAAAAAACGTTACAAGAAACGTACGGTGGTAGAGGACGTTTCTCTCGAGGTTGGCAGCGGCGAGGTGGTCGGTTTGCTCGGCCCGAATGGTGCGGGAAAAACGACCTGTTTCTACATGGTTGTCGGATTGGTCGCCTGTGATGGTGGCGATGTTCATATCGATGACAAAAAGATCACCCATCTGCCCATCCACCAGCGGGCCAAACTCGGTGTTTCCTATCTTCCTCAGGAAGCTTCGGTTTTTCGCAAACTGACGGTCATTGAAAACATCAAGGCCGTACTGGAATTGCAGAATCTTGCGCCGGATGCGATTGAAAGCCGTGCCGAACGCCTCCTTGAAGAACTGCATATCGGCCATATCCGTAACAGTTCGGCGGCCTCGCTCTCCGGCGGCGAACGGCGACGAGTGGAAATTGCCCGCGCCCTGTCGACTGATCCGCGCTTCATTCTGCTCGATGAGCCTTTTGCCGGTGTTGACCCGATTGCGGTGCTGGATATCCAGAAAATCATTCGCTTCCTCAAGGAACGCGACATCGGCGTTCTGATTACGGATCATAACGTCCGCGAGACACTGGGCATTTGCGACCACGCCTACATTCTCAACGAAGGCAGCGTTCTCGCTTCTGGTCGGCCTGACGAAATCATTTATAATGAAAACGTCCGGAAGGTTTATCTGGGCGAAAACTTCCGCCTCTGAACCTGATGCTTGCTCCAAGAGAAATCCAGAACGAAACGAGTAGCTTCTCACCGAAACCGGTGGCCGATCAGGCTCCGTAAATGAAACCATCTCTCCAACTCAAGCTCTCGCAGCACCTTGCACTGACGCCCCAATTGCAGCAGTCGATTCGTCTGCTGCAGCTGTCGACGCTCGAGCTCGAACAGGAATTAGAGAAATTCCTTCAGGAAAACCCCCTGCTCGAACGAGAGGAAGTGGAATACGCGCCTCAGCAACCCAGCAGCACCAGTACCAGCGAGAGCGAAACTGCTTCAACAGAGAAGACCGAGGCAGAACCCGATACGCCATCTTCATCGGCCGAAGACGAAAGCTGGCTTGGCGAAGAAAGCAGCTACTCCAGTTCATCAGGATCGTTTGACGATGACGACAACGACATTTACCAGGACGTGCAGGCGGCGACCACGTCCTTGCGCGAGCACCTGTCGTGGCAACTCGGCCTGATGAGCATACCCGACCGGGACCGCACCCTGGTGCAGTGCCTGATCGAAGCGCTCGACGACGATGGCTACCTGACCCAGTCGCTTGACGATCTCGCTGAAACGCTGCCACCCGAACTGGAAATCGAGCCAGAAGAGTTGCAGATCGCCCTCAACCACCTGCAACACTTTGACCCAACCGGCGTCGGGGCACGCAATGCCCAAGAGTGCCTGGCGTTGCAGCTTGAAGTGCTACCAGCGGATGAAACGCAGATTCTGGCGCTGAAGATTGTGTGCAAACATCTCGATCTTCTGGCCGGACGTGATTTCGTCAAGATCAAGAAACTCATCGAATGTGACGATGATCAGTTGCGCGAAGCCCAATTTCTTATCCGCAGCTTGAATCCCCGTCCCGGCGCACAATATGCTGCCCTGGACGCGCGCTACATCACGCCCGACGTCGTGGTGCGCAAGATTCGCGGCCAGTGGACAGTCAACGTCAATTCCGACGCCTTTCCTCGCTTGCGCATCAACAGCCTGTACGCCCAGATTCTTTCCAAACAGCGTGGCTCGGGCCTCGCAGGGCAATTGCAGGAAGCGCGCTGGCTGATCAAGAATGTCCAACAACGCTTTGATACCATCCTTAGAGTGGCGCAGTCCATCGTTGACCGTCAACGCCAGTTTTTCGATCATGGCGAAGTCGCGATGCGACCCTTGGTGCTGCGTGAGATCGCCGACCTCCTGGGCTTGCATGAATCAACCATTTCCCGCGTCACGACCCAGAAATACATGGCCACCCCGCGCGGGATTTTCGAATTGAAGTACTTTTTCGGCAGTCATGTCGCAACAGAAGCCGGTGGTGCCTGTTCAGCAACGGCTATCCGTGCGCTGATAAAGCAACTAATTGGTGCGGAAGACCCGAAAAAGCCCCTTTCGGACAGTCAGATATCCGAAGTCCTTGGTCAGCAGGGTATTGTCGTCGCACGGAGAACGATTGCAAAATACCGTGAGGCGCTCAATATTCCGCCGGTTAAACTACGTAAAACTATCTGACAGGCATTGCAAGAATCAAGACCAAAGAAGATGAACGCAATGCTTCCACTCACCCCCGAACCTACTCTCACGAGTTGGCAAAGGGAGATTCGACAGTCGCTAAAGCGACTATCACCTTGAAAAGGAGCCACATCATGAACCTGAAAATCAGTGGACACCACCTCGAGATCACCCCGGCGATCCATGCCTATGTCACCGGTAAACTTGAGCGCGTCACACGTCATTTCGATAACGTCATCGATGTGAACGTAATTCTTTCAGTAGACAAACTGAAGCAAAAAGCGGAAGTCACCGTCCATCTGTCCGGCAAAGACATTTTTGTCGAATCCATTGAAGAGGACCTTTACGCCGCCATCGATAGCCTCGTCGACAAGCTTGATCGCCAGATCCAGAAATACAAGCAAAAAATTCAGGATCATCACCGTGGCCAGAAAGTCAATCCGGCCGATCCAGACTGATTGAACTTCTACGGCAGGGCTAGCCTTTGACGGCCAGCCCTGCCGTTTTTATCTACTCCCCCTTATTGTTGTTACGGTCTGCATTTCTGAATGAACCAGATTTCTCAATTATTAAGCAACGAAAACATCGTCCTTGATCTTGACGCAAGCAGCAAGAAACGGGTTTTCGAGCACGTTGGTCTGCTTTTCGAGAACAATCAGGGCATCGCTCGCAGCACGGTATTCGACAGCCTTTTCGCGCGCGAAAAGCTCGGATCGACCGGCCTCGGCCGTGGTATCGCCATTCCCCATGGCCGTATCAAAGGGCTGAAGCACGCAAGTGGCGCGTTCTTGCGCCTTGCCACGCCGGTTCCTTTCGACTCGCCGGATGGAATTCCCGTATCCCTCCTGTTCGTATTGCTTGTTCCCGAACAAGCCACAGAACAGCACTTGCAACTGCTCTCTGAGCTCGCTGAAAGATTCTCCGAGCGCACGTGCCGCGACGCGCTAAACTCGGCCGATTCAGCCGATACGATCCGCCACATATTCACCGATGAAGCGGTCGTTCATCACTAGCGCACCCCGATCTATTACATACTTGCTGCATCTGCAGTAAGTCCAACGTTTTTCACACTAGTCGCTTCCTAACACTCTCCGTGGGTACCCTGGCATGATTACCAACCGCACCCTGAGTATCGCCCAGCTCTTCCAGGACCATATCGAAAAACTCAAGCTCAACTGGGTCGCCGCGGTTGGGGTCGAGCGTCTGGTCGAACTCAACGACCTTGAGACATTTGGCCCGGATGTTGTTGGCCACCTCAACATCATCTACGGTCATCGGGTGCAGGTCATCGGCAAGGCGGAACAGCGCTGGGCCGAGAGTGTTGGCCCAGAGCGCTGGCTTCGCCAGATTGAAGACATCATGGCGGCCAAGCCACCGGCGCTGATCGTCGCCGATGGCTTGGAGATACCTCCAGGTGCTCGCGATCTGTGTGAAGCGACTCAAACCCCGCTGTTCACGTCACCCAAAGCCTGCTCGGCAGTCATCGACCTGTTGCACCTCTACCTTGCCCGGCGTTTTGCCGACACCGTCTCCGCGCATGGCGTATTCATGGATGTGTTCGGCATGGGCGTGCTGATTACCGGTGATTCCGGCGTCGGCAAGAGCGAGTTGGCTCTCGAACTTGTTTCACGAGGACACGGACTCGTAGCCGATGATGTAGTCGAACTGGCACGCACCGCACCGACGACAATCGAGGGACGCTGCCCGGGTATGTTGCGTGATTACCTTGAAGTACGCGGCCTTGGTCTACTCAACATCCGGACCGTTTTCGGCGAAACTGCGGCACGGCGCAAGATGAAGCTCAAGCTGATTGTTCATCTGCAAAGAAACTCGGCGGGCGACGATATGCCGCGTCTGCCAATTGACGCCCAATCGCAGGAGATCTTGGGTATTCCGATTCGCAAGGTCGTCTTTCACGTGGCACCCGGTCGAAATCTGGCCGTCCTGCTCGAAGCGGCCGTCCGCAACTCGATTCTGCAAATGCGTGGTATCGACAGCATGAGCGAGTTTATCAACCGCCAGCAACAGGCTGTTCTTGACGACGACATTTAGATCGGGTTTATAATCGCTCAACGTTTCTCAACCAGATCAAGGAGTTCCTGATGAAATTCATGATTGCCCTCGTTGCCCTGACGTTTTCCACGTGCGGTGCGTTTGCCGCAGACAAAAAAGAGCCCTCTCCCGCACAACAGGCGCAGCAGGAAAAAATGAAAAGCTGTAACGCCGAAGCCGGCACGAAGGCGCTCAAAGGTGCAGAGCGAAAAGCATTCATGAGCGAGTGCCTCGGATCAAAATCCGCTCCTGCCGCGCAACAGAACAAAATGAAGACATGCAACGCCGAAGCCGGCACGAAAGCACTCAAAGGCGCTGAGCGCAAGGCATTCATGAGCGAGTGCCTGAAAGCAAAGTAATCCGCTGACACGTATAAAAAAAACGCCGGTGCCAACACGCACCGGCGTTTTTGTTTGCGCGGCGTTCAGGCAAAGTCGAACTGTGCGCAGTCCGCATCGACACTGCTCGCTGATGCCGCGAAACAGATCACACCTCGACCCTGCAGAACGCATTCCTCACGGCGAATAAAAAACTCCGGTTTTCCATCGAAGGTAACGAACGTGCCATTGGTGCTCGTGTCGATAAGTACAACTCGCTCACCACGTTGCTCGATCCTTGCATGATTGCGCGACCCACGACGATCACGAACAACCACATCACCCTCCGCACTGCGCCCCATGTTGATGATCGGCCTAGTGCTATCCAGTATGATCGTTTCGCCGGCATAGCGCAGACAAAAGCTTCCACTCGACAAGCCCGGCCTGTCAGACACTTTCATCACCAAACCGGTCGATTCCGGCGTAACCAATTCGAAAATTTCCATCGACGGGAACTGGCCGTTGGCCGCAGACAACCCAAGGTCACGCGTTGCTTTTTTCAAGGCTGGAGACAGTAAGCTTTGCACCGCGAGACTGGCCAGAATTTGATCAGGCGTTGCCAGACCGGCAAGATAAGCGGCAACTGAAACAGTTTCGCCCACCACGTTGCCGTCGCTTTCGCTGACCAGACCATACGAAAATCCGACATGAATGGCCAGCTTTACCCCCGAAACCGGCGGCAGGTCGGCGACACGATCCTGCATTTCGACGGCCGCCTGATATGCCTCATCCGCCGTGTCAAACACGGCCATCAGCTCATCACCGACAACCTTGACCAGACGACCGCTGAAACCTTCGACTGCACGCTCCATGCGTTTCAAGCAGCGATCAACAGCACGCAGGGCCTCGCCGCCACTCAATTTTTCGTGTAGTCGCGCATTTCCCGAAACCTCGGCCACCAACACCGCCGCCTGACGTTCTGAATTTTTCAAATCCAGCGCAGAAGTGGAAACGGTCGTATCCATACCGAAGGTGGACGCTCCAGAAACCTTATCACTCATTCCATCATCCTACCTATTCGTGCTAAAGCAAACTGCGGCTCGGGTTTTCAGATCATAGCAAAAGCACAAGTCTTGCGCTTCAAACGATTGAAATCGGTAAAGCCTCTGTGACGGGGAGCATCAATCCTTCACCAAACTGCGGTCCATCGAATACGGTATCACCGCCATCAAGTTCCGTCAGTTCAGCACCGACGCGCAAGCCTTTGAAGTCGAACAACGACGTATCCGCCAGATGCGATGGCACAACATTCTGCAACGCCGAGAATACGGATTCGGTACGTCCCGGAAAACGTCGATCCCAGTCCGCCATCATCTCGCGAATCTTCTGACGCTGCAGATTCTTTTGCGAACCGCACAAATTGCACGGGATGATCGGGAACTCCATCCCGCGTGCGTAGCGGGCAATGTCGCTCTCGCTGGAATACGCCAACGGGCGAATCACCACATGCGCCCCATCGTCGGTTACCAGTTTGGGCGGCATGGCTTTGAGCTTGCCACCGAAGAGCAGGTTGAGGAACAGGGTATGCACGATGTCATCGCGATGATGGCCGAGCGCAATCTTGTTGGCCCCCAGCTCCTTGGCTGTACGATAGATGACGCCACGACGCAGGCGTGAACACAGCGAGCAGGTCGTCTTTCCCTCGGGGATTTTCTCCTTGACGATGGAATACGTGTCCTGCTCGACGATGCGGTATTCGATGCCCAGACCGGCTAGATACGCCGGCAGAACATCGGCAGGAAAACCCGGCTGCTTCTGATCCAGATTCATCGCAATCAGGCGAAAATCGACCGGCGCCCGCTGCTGCATCGCCATCAAGATCGACAGCATCGCGTAGGAGTCCTTGCCGCCGGAAATGCAAACGAGGACGGTATCGCCGTGCTCGATCATGTTGTAGTCGGCAATCGCCTTGCCGACGTCACTCTCAAGGCGCTTTTTCAAGCGCAGCAAGTTTTTTGAATTTTCCACCCGACCTCTTCAATTTCTTTGGTTGTGCGACGTCTAACTACAGATGGGCAGTGCGCCCGCCATCCACATTGATCACCTGTCCGGTCACGTAGGATGCCTCATTGAGCAGGAAGCGCACGGCACGCGCAATATCCTGCGGGCTGCCCTCACGTTTCAGGAGCGTGTGGTCAATGATGCGGTCGCGCGCCTCGCCGCTGAAACCGGCGTCGTCCGGCCACAGGATGGGACCTGGCGCAACGGCGTTCACTCGCACGTCAGGTGCCAGTTCAATAGCCAAAGCCCGCGTCAACCCAAGCAGGCCCGCTTTCGCCGCGCAGTAGAGCGGGTAGCCGGCGAGCGGACGTTCGGCATGGATGTCGGTTATGTTGACCACCGCACCATGCGCCACCTTCAGGTACGGCGCGGCGGCCTGTGTCAGGAACAGCGGTGCCTTGAGATTGCTGCCCATCAAGTCATCCCAGGCGGCCAGATCAATGGTACCGAGCGGTGTGGCGAAGAAACTCGACGCGTTGTTGACCAGCGCATCCAGCCGGCCAAATTGCGCCACGGTGTCCGCCACCAGCGCGGACAGAGCGTCAATATCCAACAGATCGGCTTGCCGGCAGAGCACAGAGCCCTCTCGCACCGCATTCAACTCGGCGCACAATTCGTCGGCTGCCTCACGCGCACTCCGGTAGTGCACCATGATGTTCGCACCGGCCCCATGCAACTCGCGGGCAATCGAACGCCCCACTCGCTTTGCCGCACCGGTTACCAATACCGTCTTACCAATCACGTCTGACTCCTGAACTAACACGACGCCCCAAGGAAACCGATTTTAACGGATTTGCGCGCGTTGAGCCCGCTTATACCGCTATCCGAAGTCGGGGCGAAACGCTAAACTTGCGCCGACAATTCTGGATACGGACCGCATGATGGACGACGAAACCCCGCTCGACGCCGACGAGTTGATGAACTTCGCCGAACGTATTGAACGCCTGCCGTCGGAGCACACCGAATGGGTGGAAAAACTGTTCCAGGAGTGCCTGCGCGCACGGATGCACGAAGCGGAGCTATTGTCCGGGCAGAGCGCAGACGGCGAGCCTGAAAACAGCCGCCACGACGTCGAAGCACAGCTCGCCCAGGTTGCACTTGATGCGGCGGAGTGGCTGAAGACGCTGTGGACCGTCGGTTATATGGGGGCCGGAAGTTTCCCTTCACAACCGCGTTCAGCCTTTCCTCAGATCGAACTGGAAGACGTGCTCAAGTCGTCGCTCTTTGCCCGAATTCGCGAGGGTAAGCGCCCCTTGCCATTTCCGCCGCCGACACGTCAGGGCCTGCCCTGGCACGACCTTGTCGAAGGCGAGAAGGGAACTCACTTCGTCGAGGCAGAAGTCATCCGCGATGGTGAGGGTACTATCGTCGGCGCGATCATCGAAGCCTGTAGCGGATGGCAAATCATTGGCAACGCCGTCGGCGAATGCGATTTCATCGTCCAGCATCGTGGAAAAGGTCCATTGTTCCGGTTGCATCTCGAAGACTTCGCCTCCAGCCTGAGCCGGGAAGCACCGCGCTTTGCCCTCCGGCTGCGCGCGCAGGAACGCGGCGGATTCCGCAGCTACACGCTAGAGTGGCCCAAGGAAGACGGCAGCGTGCAGGACGTCTCACTGCGCGCCGCGACCTGGGAACGCGCCGAGTCCGAAGCCAACCACTGGATCGCCACCCAGCACCCGGAGATGTACGGGCAGGTCAGTCTCGAACGAATTGGCTGACCACCAAGCGACACGGGCTTCTCCAGAAAGAAGGCACTGTAGAACGCCTATCCATGCGGTTCACCGAGCAGATGAAAGCGGCCGTCCGGGGCCACAAGCTCGGACGTCGGCTGGTTGAACACACACGCGGTTGGGCGTAGGAGGAAGGCCCGCGTGTGACGCTGCTCGCAGATCGTCATAACGCGCCAGCGCTAGTCTTTTATGAACGGCTGGGTTTTACGCCTTCGGCCATGAGCGTATTGCGCAAGACGCTACACCCCGCTTTAATTATCAGACCGGTACGCCCAGAACCACGTGGCTGGCCTTGATCAAGGCGGTCGCCGTTACGCCCTCCCTGAGCCCCAACTCCAGAACCGCCTCGTTGGTAATCACGGCATAAACCACGGTGCCGCCGGACAGTTCGATGCCGACCTCGGAATTGATCGCCCCTTTGGACAGCTTGACCACCTTGCCGGTGAGCTGGTTGCGGGCCGAAAAACGGACATTTGCTTCGCCAGCCAGCACCGTGACCCAAGGTGCCTTGACGTAGGCTACGGCTTCCTTGCCAACGGCTAGCCCCAGCGACTTGACGCTGCCTTCGGTGACGATGGCGACGATCTTGTCGCCTCCGGCCAAGGTCAGTTCGACTTCAGCATTCACGGCACCACTGACGAGAGTCGTGATCGTGCCCTTGAAAACATTGCGTGCGCTGACATTCATTGGCTTTCCTTCAAATAGATTATTCGGCTGGCCCGATTTTCGCTATATTCACACCAATAGAGCGGTTCGTGTCGTTACGGATAGACTTTAGATCAACTCGTTGTGCAAGGGCAACCCTAGCGGTGGGCCATAATTCACACGAACCAGCCAATTTTGTAGTATTTTCAACATTCGTTGTATACATGACAATATCGCGACAATTATGGAACAAATCCTACATCGCCTGCGCGGCAAGCTACAAGTCGATACCGAGTTCGGCACGTTTCTCGGCGATACCCGCATCCGCCTTCTCGAAGCCATCGATACCTTCGGCTCGATTTCACAGGCCGCCAAGGCCGTTCCCCTCTCGTACAAGGCGGCCTGGGATGCCATCGACGCCATGAACAATCTGGCCGACCATCCACTGGTGATCCGTTCGACGGGCGGGAAAAACGGCGGCGGCACGGCCATCACCGACTACGGGCGCAAGGTTGTCGCACTTTACCGGGCGCTGGAAGCGGAATATCAGGCAGCACTGGATCGCATGGCCGCCACGATGGGTGACGAACAGGCCGGCGATTTCAAACAATTCCGCCAGTTGTTGAAACGCCTATCGATGAAAACCAGCGCCCGCAACCAGTTTGCCGGGACGATCATCGGCCTGCGCGAAGGCGATGTTGATTTCGAGGTTCGACTGCGCCTCGACGCCGAGAACGAACTGGTTGCCGTCATCACCCGCGAATCGGCGGAAAACCTCGGCCTGCAGATCGGCATGGAGATCAATGCGCTGGTCAAATCGTCGTCCGTTCTGCTGCTCACCGACCCGAATGTAAGAACCACCGCCCGCAACCATCTTTGGGGCGAAGTGACGCGCATTTCGGATGGAGCGGTCAACGCCGAAATCACCCTTGCCCTACCGGGCGGAAAGACCGTCTGCGCCGTGGTCACGCACGACAGCGTGGCCAATCTTGGTCTCGCCATTGGTGAGCACGCTTGTGCCGTATTCAAGGCCTCAGCCGTCATTCTTTGCCTTTATGCCTGACCATTGGCCTCTCTCACGGAGATACCCCATGAAACACCACACCATCACATTTCCCGCTTTGCTCTCAAGCCTGCTGCTGGCTTTTTCAGTCCATGCCGACGAAGTGCAGGTCGCCGTCGCCGCCAACTTCACCGCGCCGATGCAACAGATTGCCGCCGATTTCGAAAAGGACACCGGGCATAAAGCCGTGCTTTCGTTTGGCGCAACCGGCAAGTTCTACGCCCAGATCACCAACGGTGCTCCTTTTGAGGTTTTCCTGTCGGCCGATGATGAGACACCGGCCAAACTGGAAAAGGAGCTTCTGATCGCTCCGCACACGCGCTTCACTTACGCCATCGGCAAACTGGTGCTGTGGTCGGCGAAAGAGGGATACGTCGACGGCAAGGGCGAGGTTCTGACAACAGGCGAATTCAAGCACCTGTCGCTGGCGAACCCGAAAACCGCGCCCTATGGGACGGCGGCCATCGAAACACTGAAAAAGCTCGGCGCGCTAGAACGCATCGAGCCCCGCTTCGTCCAGGGCGAAAACATTGCACAGGCGTATCAGTTCGTGGCGACCGGCAATGCCGAACTCGGTTTCGTCGCCCTGTCGCAGGTTTACAAAGAGGGCAAAATCACGTCTGGTTCCGGCTGGATCGTTCCGGCCAATCTTTACGCGCCCATCCGGCAGGATGCCGTGGTTCTGGCCAAGGGGAAAAACAATCCGGCGGCAACAGCACTGGCCGATTATCTGAAGTCCGCCAAGGCGCGTGCCGTCATAAAATCATACGGTTACGAACTTTGAAATAGAACTTACGCGTATGGACAATGCTGACCTGGGTGCCGTCTGGCTGACCCTCAAACTTGCCAGTACAGTGACCGTGCTGCTGCTCCTGGTCGGCACGCCCATCGCCTGGTGGCTGGCGCGCACACATTCGCGCCTGAAGGGAGCCATCGGCGCCATCGTTTCCCTGCCTCTGGTGCTGCCACCGACGGTGCTCGGGTTCTACCTGCTCGTCGCCATGGGGCCGAAGGGGCCGGTCGGACAACTGACCGAAGCGCTGGGGCTGGGCCTCCTGCCCTTCACCTTTCCCGGACTGGTCATCGCCTCGGTGTTCTATTCCCTGCCCTTCATGGTGCAACCGCTGCAGAACGCCTTCGAGGCCATTGGCGAACGCCCGCTCGAAGTCGCCTCAACCTTGCGCGCCAGCCCGTGGGATACGTTCTGGTCGGTCGCCGTGCCGCTTGCCAAGCCGGGCTTCCTGTCCGGTGCCGTCATGAGTTTTGCCCATACCGTCGGCGAATTCGGCGTGGTGCTGATGATCGGCGGCAACATTCCGGACAAGACACGGGTTGTTTCGGTACAAATCTACGATCACGTTGAAGCGCTCGAATACGTGCAGGCGCACGGGTTGGCCGGCGGCATGCTGGTGTTCAGCTTCCTCGTTCTGCTGACGCTGTACACGCTGAATCCACGCACCGGAAGGGTTGGCCAATGAGCCTGGCTATCCACACCCGCTTTCGTCTCGACCGGGGCGATTTCCGGCTTGACCTCGACCTCGAATTGCCGGGCCGTGGTATCACGGCGCTCTTCGGCCATTCCGGTTCAGGCAAGACGACCTGCCTGCGTGCCATGGCCGGACTGGAACGTGCGCCGGGCGGCTATTTTTCGATTGGCGACGAAATCTGGCAGGACGAACCGAACGGAATTTTTGTGCCGACGCATCGCCGAGCGCTCGGTTACGTTTTCCAGGAAGCCAGCCTTTTCCCGCACCTCTCGGTACAGGGAAACATGGAGTTTGGATTGAAGCGCGCAGCGGCCACAGAACAGCGTTACGACCTCGCTGCCGTTGCCGACCTGCTGGGCATCACCGGCCTGCTCAAACGCACGCCGGACAGTCTTTCTGGCGGCGAGCGCCAGCGCGTAGCCATCGCCCGCGCGCTGCTCGCCGCGCCACGCCTTTTGCTCATGGACGAACCCCTGGCGGCGCTGGACCTGAAACGTAAGCTGGAAATCCTGCCCTACCTGGAACGCCTGCACGATGAGCTATCCATTCCGGTCATCTATGTCAGCCACGCCCCGGACGAAGTCGCGCGGCTCGCGGACCATCTCGTGCTACTTGAAGACGGCAAGGTCGTGGCCAGCGGGCCGCTCTCCGAAACACTGGCGCGCGCCGACCTTCCGCCAGCCTTTGCCGACGACGCCGGTGTGGTGCTCGAAACCACGGTCTCCGCGCACGAAGCCGACAATCTCTCGCAACTCGATTTCGCCGACGGCAGTCTCCACGTCGGTCGACGCCATGAAGCGCCGGGCAGCCGGCTGCGCTGCCGCATCCACGCCCGCGACGTCAGCCTCGCTCTGGAAAGACCGCACGCATCAAGCATCGTCAATATTCTGCCGGCTATCGTCACTGCTGTTGCGGCCACCGATACGCCGGGCCACGTGCTGGTGCAGATGCGTATCGGCTCCACCCCTTTGCTCGCACGCATCACCGAGCGTTCGCAACGCGAACTGGCGATCACCGCCGGCCAGCCGCTCTGGGCTCAGATCAAGGGCGTTGCCTTGCTGGCTTGAATCGGTAACGCAAGGCCGACGGTGCCAGCTTCCGGCACCCGCCTGTTACAATTCGCTCTTCAAAAACGAGATGCACACCGTGTGCGTCAGCCCTGTGGAGAATCCAGATGTTTCAGTCGCCCCTTGTCCAGGACCTGCATGATCGCGGTCTGATTGCCCAAACAACCGATGCGAAAGCACTCGATGAGTTGCTGGCCAAGGAGTCCGTCACGCTGTATTGCGGCTTTGATCCCACAGCGGACAGCCTGCATCTGGGGCATCTGGTACCGGTGCTGATGCTCAGACGTTTCCAGCTGGCGGGCCACAAGCCGATTGCGCTGGTCGGCGGTGCCACCGGCATGATCGGCGACCCGAGCTTCAAGGCCACCGAGCGCAAGCTCAATACGCCGGACGTGATCGCCAGCTGGGTGGACAAGATACGCGGCCAGTTGTCGCCCTTCCTGAGTTTTGAAGGCGAGAGCGCGGCGCTCATGGCCAACAACTACGACTGGTTTGGCGGCATGGGCGCGCTGGAGTTTCTGCGCGACATCGGCAAGCACTTCTCGGTCAACGCCATGATCAAGAAGGAAGCCGTGCAGCAGCGCATCAACCGCGACGAACAGGGCATCTCCTACACCGAATTTTCCTACAGCCTGCTGCAGGGCTATGACTTCGCCGAGCTGAACAAACGCCACGGCTGCCAGTTGCAGATCGGCGGCTCGGACCAGTGGGGCAACATTACGGCGGGCATCGACCTGACGCGCCGTCTCAACCACAAACCGGTCTTCGGCCTGACGCTGCCGCTGGTGGCCAAAGCCGACGGCACCAAGTTCGGCAAGACCGAGTCGGGCGCCGTCTGGCTCGACGCGAAAAAGACATCGCCGTACGCCTTCTACCAGTTCTGGCTGAATGCGGCCGATGCCGACGTGTACCACTTCCTGCGCTACTTCACCTTCCTCTCGGTGCAGGACATCGCGGCGATTGAAGCGGCCGACAAGTCCAGCGGCACCAAGCCGGAAGCCCAGCGCATTCTCGCCGAACAGGCCACCGAACTGGTGCACGGCAAGGCCGCACTTGAAGCCGCGCAACGCATCAGCCAGAGCCTGTTCTCGGGCAGCCTGGAAGCACTGACTGAATCCGATCTCGAACAACTGGCACAAGACGGCATGCCGGGCGTGCAACTGGAAAAAACCGTGACGAGCCTGATCGACGCACTGGTCGCGTCAGGTCTGGCCAAGTCGAAAACCGAAGCGCGCACCTTCATCCAGAGCGGCAGCGTCAGTATCAACGGCCAGAAGGCCGACGCGCTGGATCACCAGTTCAGCACCGCCGAGCAACTGTTCGGACGCTTCAGCCTGCTCAAGCGCGGCAAGAAAAATTACGGGATGATCAGCTGGTCGTAAGGGCGGCTTGATCGCCCCGGGCCGAAACCATCGACTGGTTTCGGCCAGTGAACCAACGCACGCTCCCCATCGCGCCTGGCTTTCGGCCCTGCGCCGCACGAATTCCGCATCGTTTCATTTGACCTGCCCGGCAACGCCCGTCGATTGGCGATCTGCGAAGGCATGCCTTGGAGAAGCGCATGCCTATTGCCTCTCCGGGCAAACCCGCCGGTGATTCGCCGACGCCGTTCAAGGCAACGGACCGCGCCAGCCTGGCGACAATGTCGTCGAAGACGAGCAACGCGTCATCGTCTGCCTTGAAGTGCCTGTCCAGAAATGGCAAGCTGAAAACTCGGCGAACCAAAGACGATCTATTCTTCATAATGGAAAGCGGCCCATGATCAAGACGACGCACAAGGTATGGCCAGGAAAGCCCTTCCCCCTGGGAGCCACGTGGGACGGTGACGGCGTGAACTTCGCGCTGTTCTCGGAACACGCAAAGAAGGTGGAGTTGTGCCTGTTTGATCCGCGTGGCAAGCGCGAAGTTGCGCGCATTGTCCTGCCGGAGCAGACCGATCACGTGTGGCATGGCTACCTGCCGCACGCGCGACCGGGGCAACTCTACGGTTACCGGGTTCACGGCCCCTACCAGCCCGAAAACGGCCACCGCTTCAATTCCAACAAACTGCTGCTCGATCCCTACGCCCGATCCGTCCAGAACCGCTTGCGCTGGCACGACTCGAATTTCGGCTACAAGATCGGAGCGAAGCACGAAGACCTTTCATTCGACTGGCGCGACAACGCCGTCCTGATGCCCAAGTCGCAGGTCATCGACGACCACTTCGACTGGGGCGACGACAAGCCGCCGGCCATCGCGTGGAGCGATTCCATCGTCTACGAATTGCACGTCAAGGGGTTCACCACCCTTAATTCCGAGGTTCCCGAGGCCCAACGCGGGACCTACGCGGCGCTTGCCAGCCCGCCCGTGCTGGACCATCTGCACCGACTGGGCGTGACGGCGGTGGAGCTGATGCCGGTACACGGTTTCGTCGATGATCGCCATCTGGTGGCCAACGGCCTGAGCAACTACTGGGGCTACAACTCCCTCAGCTATTTCATGCCGGACCCGCGCTACTCCAGTACCGGCGATCCGGTGAACGAGTTCAAGGCGATGGTGAAGGGGCTACACAAAGCCGGAATCGAAGTCATTCTGGACGTCGTCTATAACCACACGGCGGAAGGCAACCACCTCGGCCCGACGCTCTGCTTCCGGGGCATCGACAACGCCGCCTACTATCGGCTGATGCCCGACAACCCGCGCTATTACCGCGACTACACGGGCTGCGGCAACACCCTCGATATGACGCATCCGCGCGTGCTGCAAATGATCACGGATTCTCTGCGCTACTGGGTGCAGGAGATGCACGTCGACGGCTTCCGTTTCGATCTCGCCGCCACGTTGGCGCGTGAAGCGCATGAGTTCGACCGCTCCGGGGCCTTCTTCGACATCATCCACCAGGATCCGGTCCTGTCCAAGGTCAAGCTGATCGCCGAACCGTGGGACGTCGGCGAAGGCGGTTACCAGGTCGGCAACTTCCCCAACGGCTGGACGGAATGGAACGCGAAATACCGCGATGCCGTGCGCGCCTACTGGAAAGGCGAAGGCGGGTTGATTGGCGACCTGGCTTCCCGGCTGACCGGCTCCAGCGACCTTTACGCCCATAACGGGCGCCGGCCCTACGCCAGCGTCAATTTCATCACCTCGCACGACGGCTTCACGCTGCAGGACCTGGTGAGTTACGAGAAAAAGCACAACGAAGCCAACGGCGAAAAGAACCAGGACGGCGAATCCAACAACCTGAGCTGGAACTGCGGCGAGGAAGGGCACAGCGACGATCCGGAGGTTGTCGCCCTGCGCGCGCTCCAGAAGCGCAATCTGCTGGCCACCCTGTTTTTGTCGCAGGGCGTGCCGATGCTGGTGGCCGGCGACGAGATGGGACGCAGCCAGAAGGGCAACAATAACGGCTACAACCAGGATAACGAGAGCAGTTGGATTAACTGGGCCTTGACCCCGGAGGACCGGGCGTTTTTATCCTTCGTCTGCCGGGTCATCGACCTGCGCAAACAGCACCCCATTTTCCGTCGACGCAGCTTCTTTCCAGCGCACGGAACCCGCAACGGCGAAAAAAACATCCTCTGGTTCAATCCGGAAGGACTGGAAATGAGCGATGCTGAATGGGACCAGGGTTTCGCGCGCTGTCTCGGGATGTATCTGGCAGGAGACGCCATCGGCGAGGTCAGCGAGCGCGGTGTTCCCGTGCGTGACAATGACTTCCTGCTGCTGATCAATGCCCACCACGAAGTCATACCGTTCCAGGTTCCCGGTTTCCGTGGACGCGTGCGCTGGCAGATCGCTGTCGACACAACCGACCCGGAGATACGGAGCGTCGAAAAACATTATGCCCGTGGCAGCGTTTTCCCCCTTCAGGGCCGCTCGCTGGTTCTGCTGCAGCAGACCGTTCCGAAGCCGGCCTGAGACGGACGGGCAGTCAGCCGCGCTGAAAGAGTCATTCTTGCGAAAGCCGGAATGACGTGCTTCCTGTTGATCCAGGCCGAATACCCCTGCAATCCGTTTGCCCTGATTCATGGAAGGATGAACGGACTTTGGCAGGCTGGGCCATAGCAATGCGCGGCCCAGCCCTGAAAAGCCCGCTGATTGGCGATCCGCAAGCATCAGACTCTGCAAGCCTCGTGGATATTGGTCATCACGGCCGTGTGCCTGAAGAAGGCCGAATCTATTGGCTTCCAGCCCGATTGAGTTTTTTATGAAGATGCTCATTAACCAACTGTAGCGAGCCATGCGTTCCAGTGGACAGCAGAAGGCGCACCCGTTACAGTTTCAATCATCATAACTATTTCCGGAAATCGCTATTGATAGCGGCTTCTGTCCACTCACCTATTCGACGGGAAGTTTTGCGCCATAACGGAAAACTTGCCTTCGTTAGGCACATTTAACGTTAGGTTGCTCTATGCGATACCGCTTTTTGTTCCTCATATTCGTGGTTGTCTCTAGTGAATTGTTAGCGTCAGATTTGACGGAATCACAATGCGAGACAATTGGCGGCACATACACGAAGATCGGCTGCTTAATGCTCGACGACAGTGAGAAAGCAAAGTTCAAAAGCGATAAGGCCTATATGCCCGGAAAGGATGAGTGCGACTGTCAGGGAGGAACATGGCATGAAGAGCACGGTTGTTTGGCAAAAATAACAGAAGAGCAATGTCATGCTCTCGGCGGCACAATGCAAAAGGAATTTGGCTGTGTTCAAAAAATGACCCGTGAAAATTGCAAAGACCTGGGTGGAACCACAGATGAAAACGGGCACTGTGCTTTATAAGCCGCAACCTAACCCGGCAGTCGAGAGGGACGCCGGTCAAGCGCCGGTTTTCCAAGCTTGCCGCCTCGCGCGGCGCCCCTCACTTTTACGTTAGAGCGCACAAATTACTCTGGAGACATAATGAAGGACACCCAACTTCGAGGCACCATCCTTGCAAAGCATTACGAGCATAGGAGAGGGCAAATCTTCACGCCGAAGCCGGAAGATTTTGATCCTCAGATTGCAATCGAAGACATATTGGCCATCTCGGATCAACTCGGACAACATAGCCTTATCGAGTGGAAGGCTCTTAGGAGCTACGGTGGTATCGAGGCCGGTTTAGGGAAAATCAGTGCATTTGGAATCGACGTTGTTGAAGGTGAGGCAACCCCAGACATAAAGGTGGAGTTCGTGCAAAACAAGACAATCAATGTTTCTGGTTCATCTAATGTTGTCGTCGGCGACCATAATCAGATGTCCGTCACGCAGCACATCGCGGAGCTTGCGCGTGTAATCGACAACTCGAATGGAACCCCGGAGCAGAAAGCGGAGGCCAAAGGGCTTCTTCAGCGCCTAGTCGAACATCCTTTGGTGTCTTCATTAGCTGGTGGCGCAATTGGTCTGCTGGGAGGCTAATGCGCTCTAACTACTAAGGTTAGATCGTGCGAAGCCACGATCTGAACCCTTTGTTGGACGAGCCCGGCCCTCGGCAGCGGTGGCCGTCATGGCAGGCTTGACGCGCTGATCACACCTTCGTTCTTGCGCTGAAATGCCGTTCTGAGGAATTTCCCAAATACATATCTGCTAGGCGGCCTGACTCCGCTGCCGAGGGCCGGGCTCGTCCAACAAAGGGTTCAGATCGTGGCTTCGCACGATCTAACCTTAGTAGTTAGCGGTTTAGTCTTTAAGCCACTTATACAGCCCGTACACGGCCCCTGCTACGGCGAGAGGTGCGGCACATGTAATGACAATCCCTGTTGCCATGCCGCCACCGACCACTCCACCAACCGCCGCCAATCCAGACGTTATGCCAGCCGCAGACAGACCTCCGACAGCTCCTACAGCGGAGACAGTTGCCACAGAACCTGCAATACCTGCAGAAGCTCCTACGCCAGCCGCTACCTTTTCGTCAGTTTCGATGTTGTCGCTCGTTAGTACCGCGCCTAATGCTCCCAATGCGAGAACTGGGGCAGCTGCAACGCTAATTCCGGCGGCCATACCGCCACCGACCAGACTTCCAAGGGCACCTAGGCCTGAAGTCATTCCAGCAGCTGACAGCCCACCAACAGACCCCATAGTCGAGACGGCGGTCAGGGAACCAGCTGTGCCTATCGCTCCTCCACCAACAGTGCTTGCAACTACTTTTCCAGTTTCATCGCTCATTTTAATCTCCAATAATTCCCCCTGAACTATTCAGTAAGCAGTCGGGGTCGGAACCGCTAACGTAGAGCTAACCGGCGCTGCGCGGCTTTATCGCGCAGCGTCCAGAGAGCGAAGCGAACGGGGTTGAGCGCCGGGTTGGGCACTTGCGTGTGCGGGACGATGGACAACGGAGGCATAAAGAACAG
>JBBQAT010000056.1:0-25454 GCA_038316625.1 Burkholderiales bacterium | reverse complement strand
CACTAGCACGGCTCTAGCCGCCGATTCCCCAGCCAAAATGGCGTGGTATGTGCCCGCGCCTCACCCGTACTTTGACGCCGTCAAAGCGGGCGTTGATGCGTTCGAAAAGGAATTCAAGATTCCTGTTAAGCAACAGTTTGGCCCCGACTGGAATATGGACAGCCAAAATACTGGCATGCTCGCCCTTGCGGCAGGTGGCTACAATTATTTCGCGACCTATCCCACTGATGCTTCAGCCGCCAACGGTCTTTACGCCGAAATTGTAAAGAAAAAGGGAGTCGTCGTGAATTTCGGCGGGTCCACCTTCCAACCAACGCCGGCCGTGGCGGCCGTTATGACGGATGTCAAAGGTGCTGCCGGAGTCGCTGCCAAGCTTGTCTTTGAAAAAATCAAGGGCAAGGGCGTGGTTGTGAATGTCCTGGAGGTACTTGAAGATCCAAACACCAAACTCCGGAAAGAGGGCGTTGACGAGGTTGCAGCCAAGTATCCGGGCATCAAGATTGTTGAAGTGGCCGGAATTAAATCGGAGCAGGAGGCAGTCGAAAAAATTGAAGGGGCGATTGCTGGTGCCGGTGGTTATGTCGACGGGATCATTACTACTGGCTTTGTGCCGACCATGGCTTTGTCCAAAATCCTTGCCGATTACGAAACAAAAGCCAAGAAGCACATTGCCGCTTGCGGTATTGACGATGATCCGCAAATACTTGATGCAATAGCCAAAGGCTATTTGGATGCCTCCATTTCCCAGAATCCCTTCGGTCACGGTTATCTTTCCATGACGATCCTGAAGATGATTTCTGAAGGCTATAAAGTGAAGTCCGGCGTTTACAAAATTGATGCAGGGACGGTCGTCGTGACTAAAGCCAATGTGGGAACATACAAAGCAGAGATCGGGGAAGTGACGAAGAAGATCAAAGCTGAGTTGGCCACGAAATACCTGTCCAAATAATCGAGGCGGCTTATGAGCGGCAGAGTGGCACTTGGATGTCGCAGCACTCTGCCCGCTCCGAAAAGGACGAGCTCCGAACATGCTTGAGATCAAATCTGTTTCGAAATCATTCCCTGGCGTCAAAGCGCTGGATAACGTCAGCATGCGCTTTCAGCCGGGGAAGATCCACGCACTTTTGGGTGAGAATGGTGCCGGAAAATCTACACTCATCAAGATCATCTGCGGCATCTATCAGCCCGACGAGGGCGAGCTATCGCTGAACGGGCAGCCTGTCGTACTCAAGAGCTACCACGACGCCATCGAAAAACAGATCAGTATTGTCCACCAGGAAATTCAAGTGGTGCCGCTGGCCTCGGTCGCCGAGAACATCATGCTCGACAAACTCGATAACTTCCAAAAAAACGGGTTTATTGACTGGAAAGCCCTTAACGAAGCGGCGATACAGTACATGAAGCTGGTCGAGCTTGATGTGCCGCACTCCTCCGAGGTCAAGTTATTAAGCGCTGCGCAAAAACAACTGGTCCAGATTGCTCGAGGACTTTCCTCCGGCGCCCGCTTGCTGTTGCTCGACGAACCAACATCATCGCTAACACAGCACGAGTCGAACCTGCTGTTTGTGTTGCTCAATAAATTGAAAGAGCAAGGTGTTGCCATCGTCTTCGTGTCACATAAACTCGAAGAAGTGTTGGCCATTAGCGACCAGGTGACGGTGCTGCGTGACGGTCGTTTTATCGGTACCGAAGAGACCCGGAATCTTGATAGAAACGCAATCGTCTCGATGATGATCGGACGAACTGTCAATTACGACTTCCGAGGGTTTCTCGATGTTCGGGATAACCCGATCGTCCTTGAAGCGCGGAATCTGAAGAACAAGTTCTTTGATGGGCTTTCGCTTTCACTGAAGAAGGGCGAAATACTCGGTCTTTATGGCCTAGTGGGATCCGGGCGCACCGAGTTTGCCAAGAGCGTGATCGGGGAATACCCCATTGAAGGCGGCGAAATAAGGATTAACGGTCAGCCTGCAAGAATTCGCTCAGTGTCGGATGCTTTAGAGAAGTACAAGATTGGTTATGTCACAGAGAACCGGAAGGAGGAAGGACTCATCCTTTCCGATTCAATAACGGTCAACGTAACGATCACTGTTTGGGAACGGTTCGCCAAACTCTTCGGTTGGCTGAATCCGCAGACAGACACCGAACTGGCACGTACGATGATTAAGCGCTTGGCCATCAAGACGCCGAGCGACATCGAGCGGGTGGGCAATCTCTCCGGGGGCAATCAGCAAAAGGTGTCAATCGCCAAGTGGATTCTGGCCGACTGCGACATCCTGATCGTTGACGAACCATCGGTCGGTGTCGACGTTGGTGCCAAGGAAAGCATTCACGAGTTGATCTGGAAGATGGCGAAAGACGAGGGCAAAACCATCATCCTGATTTCATCGGATATGCCCGAAATGATTTCGCTTGCTCGCCGTATTCTGATCTTCAAGGAATTCAAGATTGTTGGCGAATTAGCTGATCTGAACACCAAGGAATACTCGTACGCGGAAACCAGTGAACGAATCGGTGCTTGCTTCGCCTAACTGTGGAGACTCAATGTATGAAGCGTTTTGGGCAGATTATCCAGGTTAAACCTGAAAAACTGGACGAGTACAAGAAACTCCATGCCAATCCTTGGCCGGAGGTAAATGCCATGCTCAAGGCATGCAGTATCAGCAACTACTCAATCTACTACCACGACGGTTTGCTGTTCGCCTATTTTGAGTATCTGGGCGGCGATTTTGAAGCAGACATGAAGAAAATGGCGAGTGATCCGAAAACACAGGAGTGGTGGAAGCTGACAGATCCCTGCCAAGAACCAGTCAAGGGCCACAAGGCAAACGAGAGGTGGTCAAGTATGGAAGAAGTCTTCCACCTGGACTGATTTTCACCGACGGCTATAAAGCGAACGTGCTCAGACTTTCTGGCGCGAGGAGTCCCTTTGACTCGGGAGGGGCAGATAGCCCGCCGATTCTTGTGCAACAAGGAGACCAATTAATGGCTGAATCTGAAGTGGGGAAACGTGATTCCATGGGGGAATGGCAACCCCATTCACTTCCTGTACCGAGCCCTTTGTTCGCTTGGCCCTGGAGCCCTCGAGCCGCGTTCAGAGATTTGTGGAACGGCTTTTGGCCGTTCAATCTGATTTACATCGGCTTGGCAGTAATTGTCTGGTTGTATTTCACACCAAGCATTGAAACAACCAGACATTTTGAATTCGGCTGGATTATCCAGATCTACCTGAGAAATGCAGCTCTGCTGACCTTGATTGCCGGCGGACTGCACCTTCGTTTGTACATTCGCAGAAGCCAGGGCCAACAGTACAAATACAGTGATCATTGGCTCGCCGAAAACGACGGGGAATTTCTGTTCAACAATCAGACGCGGGACAACATGTTCTGGAGTCTGACGAGTGGGTGTGGTTTCTGGACTGCCTACGAGGCAGCCACACTCTGGGCGTTCTCAAACGAAATCATCCCCTACGTCGATTTTCGCGAACATCCCGTCTACTGCATCGTGATGATCTGGGTAATCATGTATTTCCGTTATCTGCATTTCTATTTCATTCATCGGGCAAGTCACTGGAAGCCACTATTCAATCTTTCCCACTATCTGCACCACAAGAATATAAACGTTGGCCCTTGGTCCGGATTGTCGATGGACCCGATTGAGCATTTTCTGTATTTCAGCAGCGTTCTTTTACATTGGATTGTTCCTTCAAGCCCATTTCACGCGGTTTTTCATTTGATGCATGGTGCGATAACGCCAGCCATGGGGCATTCGGGGTTTCATCGTTTGCTTACGACTGATGGAAAAACCATAGGGTCAGATGCCTATTTTCACTATCTGCATCACAAGCACTTCAACGTCAATTTTGGGGTTCAGGAATTTCCCCTCGACTGGTGGTTCAACACCTACAACGACGGCAGTCACGAATCGAGTGGAGTGACAAACGATTCGACTACCGAAAAGCCCGAAGGTTGGACGTCGTCCCTTCCCAGCCAGCGCCCCCTGATCGACGGCTGGCTCGACGTCTGCGCCAGTTCCGCCCTTGCGTCAGAAGAAGCCCATCGCTTCGATCATGACCAGCGCAGCTTCGCGCTCTACCGCACCGCTGACCGCCAGGTCCACGCCACCGACGGCTTCTGCACCCATGGCAACGAACATTTGGCGGAAGGCCGCGTTCGAGGCCACATCATCCAGTGTGCGAAACATCATGGAAGCTTTGACGTTCGCGACGGCCGCCCCGTTCGTCTCCCGGTGTGCGTTGGCCTCAAGACCTACCCCGTCAAAGAAACCGACGGCCGCCTGTGGGTCAACCTCCGCACCGCTGGCGGTGCCGGCGTCACCCACGCCGCCGTCACCCACCACTTCACGGTCATCAGCAATCACAACGTCGCCACCTACATCAAAGAACTCATCCTCGAACCACAAGACGGTCATCCCGCACCCGACTACCAGCCGGGCGACTACCTGCAACTCGACATCCCCGCCTACGCCGAACGAAGCCTGCAGACCCTCGACATCGACGCCCCCTATCGTGCCACCTGGCAAGCCCAGAACACCTTCGCCCTGAGCACCGCCAACCCGGCCCCGTGTCGCCGCAACTACTCCCTGGCCAGCAACCCCGAACGGGAACGCACCCTGCGCTTCAACGTCCGACTCGCCACCCCGCCACGCGGCCTTAACGTCGCCGCCGGGATCGGCTCGACCTACATCTTCGGACTTAAACCCGGCGACACCGTCACCGCCATCGGCCCCTTCGGCGACTTCCACGTCAAAGACACCCCCCGCGAAATGATCTACCTCGGCGGGGGGGCCGGCATGGCCCCGTTGCGCGCCCATCTCTCCCATTTGCTCGAAACCCGGGGCAGCACCGCCCGCATCAGCTACTGGTATGGCGCCCGCTCGCGGCAGGAACTCTTCTACGAAGACTACTTTACCGACCTGGCCCGCGCGCACCCGAACTTCAGTTTCCATGTCGCGCTCTCCGAGGCGCAACCGGACGACGCCTGGACCGGAGCGACCGGCTTCATTCACGACCGCCTGCAACACGATTACCTCGACGCCCATGCCGATCCGAAGAGCATCGACTACTTCCTGTGCGGACCCCCGGCCATGATCAAAGCCGCGACGGCCATGCTGGCCCGCCTCGGCGTCGATCCGGCCCGGATCGCCTTCGACGAGTTCTAGCCTTTCCACGAACATCGCCGACCACCGACCATGAACAACCGCGCCCTGATCATCCCGGCCGGGCTCCCGGAAAGCCTGCAGACCCTGGCCGCCCACTTTAGCGCGGTGAGCGGCCTGTCCTGCCGGGCCGTCGACGCCGACGGCCAGCCGCTGACCGCCGCCCTTCTCGCCGTTGATGATCAAGGGGAGGCGATCCGCCTCCCGCCCGGCTGTGGTTTCTGCCGGCTGGCCACCGCCCGGAATCCGGCCCACCCCTGTGATGGCACCTCCCTCCATCGCTACGGCATCCACCAGGCCAAACGCTTCGGCGGCAGCTTCATCTATTTCTGCCCGGCCAATCGGGTGCACTGGGCTTCACCGGTGATCGTCGATGAACAGGTGGTCGGTGCCCTGGTGGCCGGTTCAGTCCTGATGAACGACCCCGAAGATGATCTGAGTGACGAGAGCCGCGTCCTGTCCGCACCAAGCACTGACGACGAAGAGCAACGGCAACACCCGTTCAAAGCCATTCCCTATGTCCCCCCGGCCCGTGTCAGCTCGCTGGCCAAGGTGCTCGGCGACATGGCCTTCAGCCTGTCGCAGAAGTTCGCCCACAACGCCTTGTGGGAAACCCATGTCGAAGGCCAGCAGGCCCGGATTTCCGAGTACATCCATCAACTCAAGATCGACAACCAAACGGTCAAGCGGCCCGACTATCCGCTGGCCAAGGAACGGGCGCTGCTCTCACTGATCGCCCAGGGCGATCACAGCAACGCCAACCAGCTCCTGAACGAACTCCTCGGTTTCATCCTCTTCTCCTCCGGCCGGGACATGGGCCTGACCAAGGCACGCATTCTCGAACTGGTGGTCCTGATGTCACGGGCGGCGCTGGAAGGCGGGGCCTCCGTCGACGCCATCCTGAAACTGAACAATACCTTTCTGGGGCAAGTCCAGAAGACGACCTCCATTGAAGACCTGTCGGTATCGCTGGCGGCGATGCTCAAGCGCTTTGCCGAGTGCGTGTTTGCCCGCACCCCGACCCGGCACGCCGATCTGATGCACAAGGCGGTGCAGTACCTGCAGGCTCATTACGCCCGGCCCATTGATTTGCAGACGGTGGCAGCGCATTTCCACCTGAGCGCCACCCACTTCAGCAAGGTGTTCAAGGAGGAGATGGGGCAGGGCTTCGTACATGTCTTGAACGAGATCCGGGTGAAGCGTAGCCAGGACTTATTGCGCGATCCAACCGTCCGTCTGGCGGAAATCGCCGAACTGGTCGGTTTTGAGGATCAGAGTTACTTTACGAAGGTCTTCAAGAAACATGCCGGGATGAGTCCAGGGAAGTATCGGAGTTGTCGGGGGCTCGGGGTGGAAGCAAATCTGGAGGTGCATGAGAACGGCCGGGAAGCGCCCGCCAAATCAAGTCATCGCCAGCCAATGAAAATCCAACAGATTGTCGGTTATTTACAATACGGCTAGCCAACATCTGGATATTGTAACGATCATCAGAGTTAACCCCATAACCATCACAGTGAGGCCACCATGAACCAAGAACTTCTCGACCAAATCTCAATTGCGCTGCAAAAAGGCAAGGCCAAAGACATCAAGATCCTTGTGCAACAAGCGATTGACGAAGGCATGCCCGCTGAAACCATCCTCAATGACGGACTGATGGCCGGGATGAACATCATCGGTGGCAAATTCAAGCGTGACGAAGTCTTCGTTCCCGAAGTGCTGGTCGCCGGACGCGCCATGAATGTCGGCACCGCCCTGCTCAAACCTTTGCTGGTAAAAGATGGTGTAGAAACCAAAGGCAAGGTTCTGATCGGCACCGTTAAAGGTGACATGCACGACATCGGCAAGAATCTGGTACGCATGATGATTGAAGCCAAAGGTTTTGAAGTCGTCGACCTCGGTGTCGACGTTCCAGCCGAATCCTTCCTCAAGACTGCCCAGGAAGGCCACTTCGACATCGTCTGTTTGTCGGCCTTGCTGACGACGACGATGAATGAAATGCGCAACGTCGTTGATGTCTTTGAAAAGGCCGGCGTACGCAATGACTTCAAGATCATGATCGGTGGTGCTCCGATTACCCAGAGCTTCTGCAACACGATTGGTGCCGACGTTTATACGCAGGATGCGGCAACCGCTGCTGATGCCGCTCTCGAACTGGTACTGGCTAAAGCCGCCTGAATCAAACCACCGGGTTCATCATGAAACTTTGTCAGATCAGTGGCCAGGCAGGGCAGACCCTGCTTGAAGCCCTTCGCATCGAGCATCAGCACATCGATGCTCCATGTGGTGGCAAGACACGTTGCGTACGCTGCATGGTTCGTTTGAGCGCTGAAACCACGGCGGATGACGCCATTGAAGCGCCTTCCGTAATCGAACAGGAGTTGGTCGGGCGCAAACGCCTCGCGGACGGCTGGCGACTGGCCTGCAAAGCCCGTTTTACTGAAGATTCAACCTTCGCGGTGACGATTCCCAATGCCCGGCTGGACATCCCCGACTTTCCTGTGAGCAAAGCCCAGCAGGCACGGATGAATGCCAAGGCACACGGCGGCACATCGAACGCCGCCACAAGCGACTCAAGCAGTTTGTCGGCGGACTCTGCTTCATCGCTATCCGAATGCGTCATTGCCGTCGATATTGGCACCACTACCGTCGTCGCCGTGCTCGCTGAACGCAGCAGCGGTGATGTGATTGCCCGTGTCGCCGAAGCCAATCGTCAGCGCTCCTGGGGGTCCGATGTGGTGGCCCGGATTGAAAGCGCTGTTTCCTCGCCGGCCGCCCTGGCGTCGATGAAGGACCTTATCCATACCCAGATTGAAGGCATGCTGATCGCCTTGAAACAACAGACCGGAATGGACGAATTGCCCCCGGTCTACCTCTGCGGTAACACCACCATGCTGCACCTGCTCGAAGGAGAGGATCTGCGCGGGCTGGCCAGCATGCCGTTTAAACCGGCTTTCCTGGAAAGCCGGGTCACGACCATCGGTGCCAGCCGTATTCCTGGCCACCTGATTGGCGGCATCTCGGCCTTTGTCGGTGCCGACATCATGGCTGGCCTGTTTGCCTGCGGTTTCGACAAACCCGTCAGTGCTCCCCGCCTGCTGGTCGACATCGGGACCAATGGCGAAATGGCTTTGGCGTTGCCTGATCAGATCTTTGTCACCGCAACAGCCGCCGGTCCGGCGTTTGAAGGCGAACTCATTTCATCCGGTTCCCCGGCAACCGTCGGTGCCATCGACCATGTCTGGCTTGACGAAGGGACGATTCACTTCTCGACGATCGGCAATCCCGACGAACAAGGGCAGGCAACCGGCCTCTGCGGCTCCGGCCTGCTTGACTTGATGTCCTGCTTGCGTCGTCTGGAAATCATTGATGACAGCGGCGCCTTTACCACCGATTCGCCGAGATATTCCTTTGGCGAGGGCCAGCCCTCCCTGACGCAGGCCGATGTGCGCAATCTGCAACTGGCCAAGGGTGCCATCGCCGCTGGCATTGAAATCCTCTGCCAGCGAGCCGGTGTTGCCTTTACCGATATCGAAACGCTGTATCTGGCGGGCGGCTTTGGTTCCACGCTGCTGCCGTCGTCCGCTTTGGATATCGGCTTGTTGCCGGGTGCTGTGGCCGGACGCATCGAAACCGCTGGCAATACCGCACTGACCGGCACCTTGCTTCTGGCGGCCCAGCCCGAGGCTTTCGCACACATGGATTCTCTCCTGCAACGGATTACCGTCGTCGAATTGGCGCGCGAACCCGGCTTTCAGGATGCCTTCATGGACGCCATGATGTTTCCGGAGTTTGACGGCAATGACTAACTTCAAACCGCTTTCATTGAAACGACTGTTGGCCATCGGTTGCGAAGTGTTCCATCGCGAAGCCTCGGCTGCGATTGCCCGCAGCCCCTACATCGTCGACATTGAGTTCATGCCCAAGAGCCTGCACGATATTGGCGAAGGGCCGATGTCATCGCGCTTGCAAACCACCATCGATCGGGCACTTGCCGCCCGCCCGCCGGAGACCTGGCCTGATGCTATCGTCCTGCTCTATGGACTGTGCAATAACGGCATTCGTGGCCTGCATGCCCCGATTCCGCTGATCGTCCCGCGGGCGCACGACTGCATTACGCTCTTATTGGGTTCGCGCAATCGCTACAACGAGCACTTCCAGGCCAATCCGGGAACCTTCTATCGCTCACCGGGCTGGATTGAGCGCGACAGCGACCCGGATGCCAATCCGGCCAGCGTCACCAGCCGCATGGGCATCACCCATGACTATGCCAAACTCGTCGAACAGTACGGGGAAGAGAACGCCGAGTACCTGATGGAAACGATGGGCAACTGGCTCAAGAATTATCGCCAATTGAGCTTGATCGACACGGGCGTTGGTCAGCAGGACGAGTATCGGAAGATCTGCCGTTCGCAGGCGGACGAAAATAATTGGTCTTTCGAAGAAATGACCGGCGACACTGTCCTGATTGACAAGCTCCTGCATGGTGATTGGAACGAGCAGGACTTTCTTGTTTTGCAACCTGGCGAGCAGATCGCCGTAAGTAACGAGGCCGGCGTGATTTGTGCGATCCAGGCAAACTCGGCCACAGAATCGGGTCGAAATACTACTCAGCAATAGCCCGAAAAGTTCGCCAGATAACACCAAGGAACCCCGTTTTTCGCAAGCCGCCGAACAATCCGGAACCTCAGCTTGCGCTAGATAAATCTACTCACAGGAGAAGCATTTCATGGACAAGAACTACTACATCGACCTCGCCCGCGAAGGCCGCCGCATGCCTATCGCCACCCATCTGGTACTGCACGAGAAAGCAGATCCTGAGGCGATTCTGCTGGACGGAGAACGCATGGCGGCCGTCATGCTCGAAACGGCCGAGCGCTTCAACAACCCGATCGCCCTTCCGGTTATGGATTTGACGCTGGAGAAAGACATCCTGTTGCGGACGATGGGCGTACCGTCGAATGAAACGGAAGCCTTTCATTTCATCGCCATCCCGGATACCGAGCGCTGTGCAAAAGTCACGACCGATGTGGACGTCCTGACTCTCCCACGCATCAAGGCCAACTGTGAAGCCCTCTCGATACTGCGCGACGGGGGCAAAGTGATTCCGGTGGGCATGAGCATCGGCCCCTTCTCGCTGCTGACCAAGCTCATCAAGGACCCGATTACGGCCATCTACATGGCCGGTAGCGGGGTTGAGCCCGAGGATGACGACGAGGTGGCCATGCTCCACACGGTTCTAAAACTCGCGGAAACAATCATTCATGCCACGTGTGCCGCCCAGATCAAGGCCGGCGCCCGCGCAATCTTCCTGTGTGAACCCGCAGCCAATCTGGTGTATTTTTCACCGAACCAGATTCGCGAAGGTTCCACTGTCTACGATGATTTCGTGACTCAACCGAACCTGCGCTTGAAGAAACTGTTCGATGAGACTGGCACCGATTTGCTGTTCCATGACTGTGGCGAACTGATTCCGGAAATGATTACATCCTTCGGCAAACTGAACCCAAAGATCATCAGTTTCGGTAGCCCGGTCAAACTTTGGGAAGTCGAACAGTACGTCGCCAAGGATGTGGTGATGTTCGGGAATCTGCCGACCAAGAAGTTCTATTCGGACGAGGATGTGCCGCTCGATGGGATTGAGGGCAGAGTGGCTGAGATTGAAGAGAAGCTGCGTCCGAGTGGGCATCCGTTCATCATCAGTAGTGAGTGCGATGTGCTGAGCATGCCGGGGTACGAAAAGACAATCATGGCCAAGGTTAATGCAATGTGCGGGTGTGGAAAACACGCGGGCTAGGTGGAGATTCCACGCATTTTTCGGCAACCGATCATAAACGGTTGCCGTGAGCGTCAGGCGAGAAGCCTTTGTGACTGGTGTTTTGGTTCGGAATTCGGTTTTGGCATCAATTTAGGTGCATCACTAGTAGGCAGTCATGCTGGAACGCGTAGATGACCAAAGTTTGGTCATTCCGGGCTTGACCCGGAATCCGACCGAAGGAAGTGCAGAGCCAGTTGTGCACTACTGGCTCTGCATTCCCGTCGGTCAGATTCCGGCTTTCGCCGGAATGACGGTGGCTGTTCATTGTTTTCTCCGTGACTGACTACTAGATTGCTGTGGAGCGAGGTGAAAAGGGAAACCAGTGGTGCAGTTATTGCAGATACTCAGATAAAACCCCACGAAGCTGAAAACCTGACTACACCGGCGACATTCCAATTTGCCACGTATTAGCACGCGAAGGTGCCTGAGAAGGCAGAAGGCGGGTCAGAATACTGGCCAGGAAGAAAGGTTGGTCGTGCCAATCCTCGGGGTGAGGGGAAAGGTTCTGTCGATTCGCCGCACGGTCATTCGCCCACAATAGTCACGAATCTCCTCAGCGGCCCATCTTCCGTCCTGATTTTCTATTGAGAATGACGCTTTTGCGTTTGGTCATAAGCAGAGTGGATCATGAACATCATGGACGGCTTTTTGCAGGTCGAATATGCCCACGGCTCGAACGTCGCGTCAGCGCCCTTTGTCGCGTATGGAGCTTTGATTGTTTACAAGCCATGTTGTTTGGAATCGTTTTCCTTGCTTTCCTGCCATTTCAATTTGTGTTGGCCATCGCCCCGGCATTGTTGCCTACGACTTTCACTTTTCGGAGCTACATTACGACGAGGATTGGGGGCTATACCGGCGATTGTCTGGGGGCCTTGCAACAAATTGCCGAAGTCGAGTTTTATCTCGGGTATGTTCTTTTTCAGGATCTCCGGATATGAGACTCACTGTAGTCAGGCATACCTCGGTTGCTGCGCCCAAAGGCGTCTGTTACGGAAAAACCGACATTCCTCTCGCGTCGACGTTCCAAAGTGAAATGGAGCAAATCAGGCTAGAAATCAATCCCGAAAGCTTCGATGCAGTCTTTTCGAGTCCACTTAGCCGATGAGCACGGTTGGCCGCCGAAATATGTGCAGGGCGACTCATTACTCTCGATGAACGCTTGAGGGAACTCGATTTCGGTGACTGGGAAATGGCCGAATGGAAGGCGGTCTTTGCCTCTCAAGAGGGCAAAAAATGGTTTGCGGACTACGTCAATACGCGTTGTCCGAACGGGGAATCGTTTGCCGATCAAATTGGCCGAATGCGATCATTTCTGGCAGCAACTCGCGCCGCGAACAATTCGAACCTTCTCGTTTTTGCTCACGCAGGAAGCCTGCGGGCAATGATGTGTCTGCTTCATGGGAAAACGCCGGAAGAGGCTTTCAACACACCGCTCGCTTACGGGCGAATTCTCACCTTCGATCCGGAGACGATATGAATCTTGAATTTGAAATACCTCGGCTAAATGCCGAGCTGATTCCGCACCTGCAGCATAAGCTTGACAACAAGGCCAAGCCGGTTGGTTCCCTGGGGCGGTTGGAGTCGCTGGCTCTGCAGGTTGGTTTAATCCAGAATACGCTGTCCCCTGAACTGAAGAATCCGGTGATGCTAACCGTCGCGGCGGATCACGGAATCACGGCCGAAGGGGTCAGTCCTTGCCCGGTAGAGATCACCTGGCAACAGGTCAAGAATTTCCTGCAAGGCGGTGGCGGGATTGGACTCCTGGCGAGGATTTACGGCATGGATCTTTGGGTGGTCGATGCTGGCGTGAATTACCGATTTGACGCGCATCCGAAGTTAATTGATGCCAAAGTCGCCTATGGCTCGGAGAACTTCTTGCATCAACCGGCAATGAGTCGTGAAAACTGCATGAAGGCTTTTGACAACGGGCGACAAATCGTTCGCCGCTTCTTTGAAGCCGGAAGCAACGTGATTGGGTTTGGTGAAATGGGCATCGGGAATACCACTCCGGCCTCGGCACTTCTTTCAATAATCACCGGGTTGCCAGTCGACGAATGTGTCGGACCGGGAGCAGGGCTGAACAGTGAAGGTGTTTCGCACAAGGCCAAAGTCATTCAGGCAGCAATCGACAAACACGGAATATCGGAATCTGTGCTTGATAACCTGGCTCGGTTCGGCGGCTATGAAATTGCGACGATCACTGGAGGGATGATTGAAGCGGCTTGTTGCAGGATGACCATTCTGGTTGACGGCTTCATCACGACTTCGGCCGCGCTAGTGGCCCAGGCGATGAACCCGAGAGTGCTCGATTATTGTGTGTTTTCGCATGAATCAGATGAACAGGGGCATCAAAAGATGTTGCAGTTCATGGGCGTTACGGCGGTGCTCAAGCTTGGCTTGCGGCTTGGTGAGGGAACCGGTTCAGCCATCGCCTATTCAGTGCTGAAAGGAGCCGTGGCGGTCCTTTCCGAAATGACTTCGTTTGAAGAGGCACAAGTGATTAATACAAGCCACATTCGAATTTGAACGCAGTCACGATGTATACAACCTTGACCGGGTACACCGGATGCTGGCTCAAATCCCTGAGCCGCCGCGATGTGTCCGAATTCGCCCGGAGGAAGCTATGAAGATACATTTTCTTTGCCCTAGTTGGGGTAACGAGTTGCCGTTCGACAAATTCGCTCAGAAGGTCAAGGCGGCTGGTTACGATGGCGTTGAAATGTCCTTGCCCATCGATGATTCCGCTCAAAAGGTGCAGATCCTCGATTCGATTTCAGGCGCTGATCTGCTTTTCGTGGGGCAGCATTGGGAAACAGTGACGGTCGATTTCGACCGGCACAAATCCGAATACCTTGATCGCCTGCACAATCTAAGTGACGGTAAGCCTTTGTTGATTGATTCGCAGACCGGCAAGGACTTTTTCTCCTTTGAACAGAACATGACACTGGTGAAACTGGCCAGCGCATTCACTGCTGAAACCGGAGTTCCTGTTGTCCACGAAACGCATCGCGGGAAATTTTCGTTTGCGGCACATGTTACCGAGCGCTTCCTGCTGGCGAATCCCGAGTTACGGATCGGCGCTGACTTCAGCCATTGGTGCAATGTGGCCGAGAGCATGCTCGATGATCAGGAGGCGGCCCTTAGTCTTGCGATCAGCCGCGCCGACCATATCCACGCCCGCGTAGGATTCCCTGAAGGTCCCCAAATACCCGATCCGAGAGCCTCGGAATGGGCCGATGTACTTGCTAAACATCTCGGTTGGTGGGATCGGATCGTCATCCGGGCCAGGACAGAAGGCAGGAATTGCCTGTGCATTACACCAGAATTCGGCCCTTACCCGTATATGACAATCTTGCCCGGCTCGAAGCAGCCCATAGCCAATCAATGGGACATCAATGTTTTCATGATGACACTGTTAAGAAGCCGGTACGTCGGGGCCTCGAGCGTGGTTTGAAGAGTGGTAAGTCAGTCAGCGGGACATGAATGGGTGGTCGGCACCACCAGAAGTGCGTATTACGAAGTATTGGTCGTCCCGAGCAGTCCGACATTCAGCGACTCAAATATTCAGTCACTTTGTCTGAAAAAGAGGTTGATCAAGGTGCCGCAGGGTGGCGCAATTCGCTTGCGCCACCCTGCGGCAGATCAATAATGCGCCGTGGCGTATCTCATTCCGCTAAATGCCGTATTCCTTAAGAATACATTTCTCGGTATCGATAGTCGGTACCATCTCGTCGATGAAAGCGCTTTCGGAAAGTGGAATGGAGCTGACATCATCAGCGATTTGATCGAGGTAGTCGGTTTCACGTTCGCTCAGCAGCAGCTGGCCGGATGCTTTGGCGTCAAGAATCAGCTCGACGGCCTTCAACGCGGCCCGCACCCCGGCTTCAACATGGGTCTTGGACGCGACGATTTCCTTGGAAATGGCAATGACCGATTCCGGAGCCAGCATCAGCGCCTGCGGATCGGTGTAGATGTCGGAATCGACAAACAGCTTTTGCAGGATGGCGTCGCTACCATTGGCGATAGACGTATTCATCAGGCGGCAATCGTAGATGAGTTGTTCCATGTAAACGGTTGGCGCCATGCCGCCAAGCAGTTTGATGTTCTGAACGCTTTCATTGCTCCAGAGGTCGGCCATGGCGCTGGCGATATTGCCAACCGGGCTCAAGTGGGCACATGCCGCCGTCTTGCCTTCCATCGAGATCGGCACGCCAGCGATTGCTTTCATGAACGGGCCTTCGTAGGCGCAGTCTTTGCTCGGCCCAACGGCGCCGGCTTCATAGGCGGGAAGGGCACGAACCACCGATACAGCGCGATCAATGGCCGCAAAGACCTTCGGAATGTATTTCTTGTCGGCAAGCACCATGGCCGTATTGGCAAACCCGCACGCACTATCACCACCGGCAACACGGCCAGTTTCCTTGGCAATCTTGACGATGTTTCCCCACAGGTACTGCATGTCCCGCACACCAAGAACGGTCAAGGCAAAAATGGCGCTCTTGATATCGCAATACATCAGTGCGTCATCATGAACTTCTTTGCCGCCCGTGCTTTCAATGGACAACAAATCGCCACCGGCCAAGGCACCCTCGCGGAACAGGGTGTACATGGAATCGAGCAGTTTGCTGGAACGAAGCAATGGTGGGCGTTCAAAGTCGCGGACATCGTTGGGCGTCAACCGAATGGCGCTATTGATGCCGGTTCGCGCTCGATGTTCGGCACAGACATCCGCCATGATCTTGGTCAGTTCGATGCCAATCTCGGGTTGCAGCGTCATTTCCATGAGCGTTTCAAACTCGAAGACCACGCCCTTTTGACCAAGCTCATAGGCCCGAGTCAGCGCCTCATCAACAATGCTTCGATAATGCTCCCGGATCTCGGGCATTGTGGATTTATCGATGGTAATGGTGGGTAGCGTGAAATTTAGTTCGGGGTAGACGATGCCACCGCCAATGATCAGGCCGTGCGCGGTTGTGACAGGCTTTGGCGCAAAACCAAATCTAAGACCTTTGGCCGTATCGATAGCCAGTGTTGTATACATGAGGGATACCTCCTGATTGCAAGCCGATGGGATCGTGTGGTGCGGCAGCACTCGGCTATTAGTGATACCGCCTGATTGACGAGGTCACTTTAGTCAGCGCTCGGTCGGAAGTATGGTAATAATCAGTGATGTTTTGGATATTCATGGCCTGAGAAAGTTTTCTGCGCGACACATTCACGTCGGGCGAAACTTTCACGGAAAAGTCCAAAAATCATGGGATTACTACCAGACAAACGTTGATCGTCGAGTCATTCTTCAGACTCTTCAGGATAGGAAATTTGCCATGGTCGAATTGACGATTGTTTCTGGGTTTCTTGGCGCCGGGAAAACGACCTTGCTTCGTCAACTCATCCTGCAGAGCTTGTCGCGGGGCGAACGCTGTGTGGTGATTGAGAATGAATTCGGCTCGGTTGGTCTGGATGCGGCGCTGCTGGCGCGAACGGGAGTGCCCGTCCACGAGCTTAACCAGGGGTGCGTTTGTTGTACTTTGAAGAGCAGCTTTGTCGAAACCTTGCGACGCATCCTGATCGATGAGAGTCCGGATCGGATTTTTTTCGAACCGTCGGGGATATTCATTCCTGACAGCTTTCTCGAGATGGTGCAAACGCCTGAATTTTTCCAACGTTGCCGTGTTGCTTCGTTCGTTACCGTTGTTGACGCGAAGCTGTTTAGCGCGTGCCGCAGGAAGTTTGGCACTTTTTTTCGCAGGCAGGCTGAGTTCGCTGACGTTTTGGCGATCAGCAAAACGGAAGGTCAGGGCATAGGGTCAGTGGACGATTTGCAGGCCGAGCTGCGTGAAGTCAACCCCCGCGCAATCCAGCTACTGGTCGCTCGCCAGGGAGTTTCTGCGGTTGATCTGGATCTTATGCTCGATAGTCGAGCCAGATCGGCCGAGACTCTGTCGCGCGAACTTCCTTCGGCGTCCGAATCGTCGGCCTCAAACGCGAATCACCCGCGATTCCACCTGACCTCGCCGGATGGGCATGGTTTTGAAATGCTGTCTGGTCAGTTGCCGGCCTCCATGGGTATCACTGAACTGGAGGAACTCCTAAAGGGATTGACCAGTGGTCGCTATGGCAACGTTATCCGCGCGAAAGGACAACTCTGGAAGGATGTCGGCTGGGTCGAATTCTCTTTGGTTGCCGGGTTGATTGAAATCGCCGAACTGAGGTTGGCGGGCCGAGAAGAATTGCCAGCCACATCCGGTTCCCATGGACAGATTGTCGTCATTGGTGAGGCGCTGGACAAAGCCGGGATTCGGGAGCGCTTACGCTATTCAATCGCGAACCCGTCTGGGCAGGACTAGTTCTTACCTCTGGCGAGCGCTTGAGTCGGGCATCTCGGGTTCAAATGCCTTGCTACTCTTAGCGGCGTTCAATAATCGAAAACCCGTGCAATGCACTGGCGGTAATAAGGAAAGCGGCCCTCTTGCCACCTGTGGAATGTCATACATTCGCTCCAGGCCGGGAATTACCACATAACGATAGATCCGGACCGATGACGTCTGAAGCTGCCGTCATTCCGGCGAAAGCCGGAATCCAGTTGCGGCTGTGGCTGACTTCCTGGACCCCGGCCTTCGCCGGGGTGACGACTTCACGCATTTGCGGGCCGGAACAGTAAGCATGAGTTCCGGTAAGTCGTTCGAAAGAATTCCCATAATTCGATAGAAATTGCAAAGAAGCGCTGAAAATTACAATCTTCACCCAGGTTGCGTAAGTATGATTTTCCCACGCCATTGAGATTCGCTAAGAGTTGCGAAAGCAAGCGCTCGTTGGCTTGGCTGACCTGATTCTATGAGGCACGTTTTTAAGTCATCCCCAACTCGGAGCATGCAACTCTATCGTCTTCTTGAAAAGGAAGACCTGCAACGTGGTGGGTCAGGAAGTCAACGAATCGAAGATGGTTAGAGGTGGCACCTCTGTTTGCAGCATAGCAACGATTGTATCCGTTGTGAATTCTGTAAAACCGAGGGAGCTATTTTAGGTGGTTTACCGCATTAACCGAAGCTGCCAATAGCAGCTGGGACCGGCGGTTAGTTTCGATCGACGGTTTTAATCCAAGGAGACATTGATGACCCGTTTTGCCGTTCGCCGTACTCTGTTAGCCGTAATTGCTGCCACAACTGCCTGCGTGGCCATGCCCGCATTCGCATCCAAGGAAAAGCCGGTTATTGGTTTCTCGATCGACGATCTGAGCGTTGAGCGCTGGGCGCGCGACCGCGACTACTTTGTCGAAGCCGCCAAAGGCCTTGGTGCAGAAGTCAATGTTCAGTCTGCTGACGGAGACAGCGCCAAGCAAGTTGCGCAGATCGAGAACTTCATTTCCAAGAAAGTCGATGCGCTCGTAATCGTTCCGAAAGATGGACCGACGCTGATTAATGTTCTCAAAGAAGCAAAAAAAGCCGGTATCAAGATCATCTCGTATGACCGTCTGATCAAGAGTCCGGATGTCGATATGTACATTTCGTTTGACAATGAGCGTGTTGGCTACATGCAGGGCGAAGCGCTGATGAAGGCGTTGCCGAAGGGCCGCATCTATGTCATGAGCGGTGACCCAGGCGACAACAACGCAAAGCTGTTCAAGGCGGGCGCAATGAAGGCCATGGAGCCCAATATCAAGTCAGGCGACATCAAGGTGCTCGGTGAACAAGCAGTCAAGGATTGGCTACCGCAAAACGCCCTGAAGATTGCCGAGAACGTTCTGACTCAGTTCGACAACAAGATCGACGGCTTCCTCGCGCCGAATGACGGTACGGCTGGCGGCATCATCCAGGCTCTGACCGCTCAGAAGTTGGCGGGCAAGGTGCCAGTTACCGGACAGGATGCCGATCTGACCGCGTGCAAACGCGTTCTGGCCGGCACACAGACGATGACCGTCTACAAGTCCTTGCGCAAGATCGCCGGCGAATCCGCCAAAGTGGCGGTCGGTCTGGTCAGGGGTGAAAAACTTGATTACAAGACCGTCAAGGTGGATAACGTCGAGTCAATCCTTCTCGATCCGATCGTTGTTACAAAGGCCAATATCGATCTGCTCGTCAAAGAAAACTTCTTCACCAAGGAACAGCTTGGGATGTGAGTAGTTTTTTAGATCATGGCATCGGCTCTTCGGTCCGGCTCAGACTGTCTCCTGCCGTTTTCATGATCTTGGAGAGGCCGAGTTATTCGGCCTCTCTTTTTTCCGGCATCGACACTCTCTTGTCAGCCATATTTTATGGTGGCAGGTTGATCGCGACGAACAAGGCAAGATGCGATTGGGCAAGGGTCCGGATTTTTTGATCAACTGTTAGAACAAACTTTTGACTCAGAGAGCATGGCTCCCGAAAACGCCGTTACCAAGCGGAGCCGGCGAGACAATCAGCGTGTCCAGATGTGTCATGCAGAACGCCTCGGCCGCTGGTTCTGGTCGAATTTACTCGACGTCGTACGGACTCTGGGTCATCCAGCCGGTGGCCCTCGTGGGTCGCTGATCGGTCACTACGTTTGCGTACAATATTGCTTCCGCGTCCTCCCCATAGGGACCTAGCATTACACGGCGGCCGTCTGGACCAACGACCAAAGAACAGCCGATGCACTGATGGCCCTTCCATGGGCCGGCCGTGATTCGGCCGACATTGCTGACGCCGGCAATCCATATGCCGAAATCACGAGCGACGACCCCATAGTTGTCCTGCCACAGAGCGCCATACGGGTCCTTTCCGTTGTCGTGGTCGGCTGATACCGCCCATGAGGAAGGTGAGAGAATCACGTCTGCGCCCATACAGGCCAGGGTCCGGCTGATCACTTGACCACTGACGAACGCGTCGGCGCAGATCATCAACCCGAATGAGCCCAAGGGCGTTTTAACAACGGCTATTTGTTGCCCTTGTTCGTAATATTGGTGTCCGATATTGAGTTCATTCACCTTGCGATGGCGAAGAATCAGGTTTCCTTGGGGATCGATTAGAACCGCAGCGTTGTAAATCGATACGCCTTCTTTTTCGACCAATCCGGCGCAGACATATACCCGATACCTCATCGCGGCCGCGATCAAAGCCTGACAAGACGGCCCTGAAGGGATCGATTCAGCGAGTCTGAGCGCAGATGGGTGTGTCCATCCAAGGGTGAATGCTTCCGGGAGCAGGATCACTTTGGTACCTTGCGCGGCCGCGTCGCCGATTAATGCGACTGCCCTTGCGATATTTGTCGAAGGTTCACCTCCCTCGACTTTCATCTGTACCAATGCCAGCTTAAACATCACGCCTCCTTCCCCAATCTGTTATTCGTCACGGAGAAAGCTCGAACCAGATCATTCGGCAAAACCACGGGCTTCGGCGAATTGACAAGTGTTTGCGCCAGGGCGACCGGCACCTCACAGGTCTACGAAGTGAAGTCATCAGGCTTGGTAGAGCATTTCATCCATTGCCTTCATGTTCTCGTAGGGCGTCTTCCTCGGAATCTCGCAACCGCCTGAAATCATCGTCGTCGCGTCGGTCGCTTGAATACAGGCTTTAACCGCCGAGCGAACCGTTTCAACGGATCCGTCCAGGAATACTGAAACCGGATCGAGATTGCCATTCGCGCTGGTGCGTGTTTCTGCGAATACTTCGACTGCTTTTTTGAAACTGACCATATGATCGACATCCACAATGTCCGCTTCAGTCTGGACTAGCAGCTCAAGCAAGGGCTCGATATTTCCGCAGATGTGTAGCTCCGCCTTTGCGCCGAGATCATGGATATCTTTGATGATTCGGCGGTCGTATTCCAGGACGAACTCTTCGTAAAGCGCTGGCCCGACCAGCGAGGCAGCGGCATTGCCCACACCGATTATGTCGGCACCCGCCTTGATCTGGGCTGTGGCGAAGCTCTTCTGCTGCAGATAGATTATTTCAAACAGTTCGGTCAGTGCTTCGGGCTCCGTGAGTAGATCCATCATGACATTTGAAATTTCGTGCAGATCCGCCGCTTCTGCCAAGCACCCCTCGACCCAGCCAACAATCGGATAAACGTTCTTTACTTTATTGCTAAAAAGTTCAACAGCGCGGATACGGTCGAGCATCCGCGGATTGTCCATCGGGTTGACTGGCTTGAGCGTCCTGATTTCGCTCAGGTCGCCAATGAGGTGGTCTTTGCAGTAAGGTACATCGTCGTCCGGAATGATGACCTTTGCTCCAAAGCCCGACGCTTCGCGCCATGGATCGCTAATACACGAAACGACGTCAATTCCAAAGTCCTCGGCCGCCTTGATCTTTCCGTCAACGAAATATCGGTAATCCGTAACATATTTTCCGTACGGCACCTTGATATGCTGCGCCGCAAAGGCCATCACGATGTTCAGATTCGGGATTTTGTCGACCGGTTCGCCGCGCAGCCGGGCCATCACTCTTTGATATGAATTCATTGCCGTTCTCCATTTACTTGGTTTGATGATCTCGTTTCCAGCTTGCTGCGATACATGTATCGTTGGCCGTTGTTCTCGGCGTTATCCAATCACTTTCCCGGACGACGTTTGACGCGTCCGTCATTCCCCGTGGATAAATCCAGAGCCCTAGCCCAGTCGTGCCATCATTGGAACCGCCTTATTCGAGTTTGCCAAACTGTGAAAACGGTGGATTTGCAGGACCTTAAGATCCTCCAGACTGATCGGGTCCGGTTGATCGAGTTTCCTGCGATCATGTATTTCAAGATTGGCTTCCAGAGGTTGTCCTCTGTTATTCCGGTATCGTCCCGGACTCATTCCCGTCAGTTTGCAAAAAACCTTGGTGAAGTAACTCTGGTCTTCAAAGCCAAGCCTACCGGCAATATCCGCCAAAGCGATTGAACGATCACGCAATAGATCCTTGCTACGCTCGACTCGAATGTGGTTTAGGTAGTGAACGAAGCTTTTCCCCATTTCTTCCTTGAATACCTTGCTGAAATGAGAAGCACTCATATGAACGTGCGCGGACACTGATTGAAGATCAATGCTTTTTGCGTAGTTCGCGTTTAGGTATTGCACCGCTTTTTGCAGGAGGTCAGCATGCCGCGCCGATTTCGGACAAAAAACGTGATCCGTAAAGCGTTTAAGCATTGCAGCCAAGTCGGCGGTAAGGCCTTCTATCGACGAGCTTTTCTGAATATGCGGCAAAAAGGAGTTGTTCAACGCCAGAATATCCTGCGCGCGGGCTCCGCCCTCCAGCGACGCCCGGGACATCAACACGATGAGTTCGGAGATTCGAGTTTTGGTTTGAGCCAAATCGCGACCTGAGCTAAAGAAGATAGCGCCCAGTATTTCGTTGAGCAGTAGATTGGCGTTGATCTGATCACCTTGGACAATCAGAGATAACAGTGCCTTCTCTTTTGCCATTGGGTAGGAAGGGACCTTGGTCACCGCGCTATCGCGTTTAAGTTGGTGGATGTATTCCGAAATACGTGCCTGCTGCGTTTCGGCAGTGGTTTCCCATACCAGGTTATTGGATAGCTTCTGGGAAAAACTGAAGGCCATGTCGCCCAGTACCTTGGCCAAAGAACTGACTCTCGATGGCGGTACATAGGGAATACTCTTTAATTGATTACGCAGGACGGACAGCTTCTCCGTGCTAAGGGTTGGTTGCGTCAGGATATCTTCATCCAGATAGTCGTCTGGTTCTACCATCAGCACCGAGCCAGCCACAAGCGCGCCTAAGGTGGCACCATTGACGACGACGGGGGACGCCCAGTAGATAAGGTTGGCCGGGCAGAAGTAGATATAGCTTCCGCCGAATCGCTTAGCCTGAGTCAATCCATGTCGATGAATGGCGGCTCTGTCACAGAATATTCCTCCTGGTTGACGGTCGCTTGATCGCAGACAGAAGTTGCAAGCGGAATCACAGCCTGCCGTGGTGCCTTGATCTGCGTTGCCCGGAGACGCAACCAGGGTGTTGCCCTCGGCATCTACCGGAAAGCAAGGGACTCCGCTTGCTTTCTGGAAGTGAATCGCCAGGACCTTCAAATCATCTGGCAATCCAGCAGAAGAGGATTCAACGTTCTTCATGAGAAGTCGATTGTCATGGGGGCCGAATTCCGCCGTTTAGGCGACTTCATGGTGTTACTCAGTGAGCCGCGCCAATGTAGATCGGCATGTTTTTCGGAGTGTGGATCACCTCCCCAACCAGGGCTCCGGGACACCATTGAGCATGATCCCGGATCTGGTTGGCGTTGCCCGGTTCTGCAAGACGCATTTCATGATCCATATAGATCATGGTCATCACTGAACGTGGCAGGTTAGAAGTATTGGCTCCGGCACGATGGAAGGTCCAGCCGAGGTGAAAACTGACGTCGCCGAGATCGAAGGGACGATCATCAAGCGTAAAGCCGTGGGTATGCATATTGTCCGAAATCTGATGTTCACTTTCGTCCGATATGCCCAGCGTACGGCCAAATTCAACCGCCTGGCTCCCGGCATAGAAGGCGAGGGGGCCCATATCCTTTGGTACCGCTTGCAGCGGTATCCACGCAGTAATGGTCCGGTCGCTGGCGAGCGGCCAATAGTATTGGTCTGCATGGGTAGGGGTCAGTCCGCCTCCCGGTTCTTTGTAAAGCGATTGGTCGTGATACAGGCGCACGCCGCTGACCTCAAGTAGCTCGGCAGCGATTCGGCCCAGACGCTTTCCAAGTACGAACTCCTTTACCTGAGGGCTCGACTCCCATAGATTCATGACTTGCAGAAAGGCCTTATCGTAAGTGCTTCTTTCGGTAATCGGCTTGGTCTGGGTATTCAGTTCGATGGTCAGGCGGGTGATTTCGCGCCCGTAGTAATCGAGTATTTCCTGAGATACGACCTCGGACAACTTGATGTATCCGTTTTTGCGGAAGGCCGTAATCTGTTCATCGGACAACGGATAGTGCGAGTCAATATCAATCTTCATGGCGACCTCAAATTTGTAACAAACTGCTATCACGATCACCGTCGTGTCTATTCGTATGATCGAGTGGTGTGGTAATCTGGCAATCAGTATCCAGGATATATGGGGTAGGATGTTGGCCGGTATTGACTACTATTGACTGTTTTAATACATTCTTAAGCGAGAGCTTGTGTATGAGAGTTATCAACGAAAAGGTGACTCATCCGAGTCAATCATTTCGATTCTTGCGCTACGAGACGGACGTTTTTCGTACGGAGCTTCACCGACATGGACATCTGGAGTTGACGTGGATTGAACGCGGCTGTGGAGTTCGGTTGCTTGGAGACAGTGCTTTGCCTTACGAGTCCGGTGATCTGGCGCTTGTGGGGCCAGGCGTTCCTCATGCGTGGATGAGTTCGCCGCGCGGCAACCCTGAAACGTCGATAGCGACCGTGATCCAGTTCTCTCATGAATTGCTTGCACAAATGGCATTTCCCGAGTTGCTGCAGGCAGTGCCGCTGGTAGAACGCTCTGGTCGTGGCATCTGGATTCGGGGCGCATGCCAAGATCGGGTTATTCAAATTCTTGCGACTATGCCAGTCCTGGCACCGTTAGGGCGCCTGGCGGGTTTGATTGAAATACTCGGGTTATTGGTGGACGCTGAAAGTAATCTGGCACCAATTGCGAGTAGCCCCATGCGTTTTTTTGGTGATGACGCAAAACATCAGTCCGGGCGCCGGATTGATAAGGTCATCAGTTGGGTCCATCGGCAACTGGCAATAGACCTGAAGGTGAGCGATGCGGCGGAAATCGCCAACGTCACGCCGGCCGCCTTTAGTCGATATTTTCGTCATGAGGTTGGCAAACCCTTTACACAGTATGTCAACGATGTTCGATGTAGTGCTGCCTGCATCAAGTTACGGCAAACCGACAAACCCGTTTCGGCTATTGCTGAAGAATGTGGATTTTCAACGATGTCACATTTCAACCGACAGTTCATGCTCCGCACCGGGGTAAGCCCAAGGACTTTTCGACATCCAGAGAAGGTCTGTCGAACCCCGTAAACCGTTATCGGCTAGCCAGCCAAGGCGTGTTTTCCGGTAAGACAGGGTTGCAATCGAAGGAAATATGAACCGGGTTTCCACTTGAGCAACCCCAATTTAAGCGGGGTGTTCAAGGAGGAATTGGGGCAGGGCTTCGCGCAAGGCAAGTTAACCAGATTCCCTTGCCCAAGAGACACATGTCTCGCTCATAAAACCAGTATACTTGCGCCGCTGAACCTTGAAAAGCTTAGCAGAACAGGCTTTGAGCTTGGGAAAATTTAGATCAGCTTGGGGAAAAATTGGGAAAAAACGGGAAAATTTGGGAAAAAAAATACCCCATAAAGGGGTATTTTGAAGGACTCTCAAGTAGTACTAAGTACCGTAAGTCCTTGAATTGCTTGGTGCCCAGGAAGGGACTCGAACCCCCACAGTGTTGCCACCACTAGGACCTGAACCTAGCGCGTCTACCAATTTCGCCACCTGGGCAAATCCAGCGAAGGCCGAATTCTAAAGGAACATAAAAAAATGTCAATCAAAAAA
>JBBQAT010000055.1:0-25856 GCA_038316625.1 Burkholderiales bacterium | reverse complement strand
GACGAAAGCGCGCTGCAGCCGACTCGAAAATCTGCTGACTCGCCTGACCGGTGTCGCCCGGCCAGGTCTCATGGAGATTCTGGCGGAAGAGCCCACCGGCCTGGACCGGCTGCCGGTTCCGAAGCATTTTGACATCGCCATCCCGAGCCAGGCGCTCATGCAGCGCCCTGACATCCGTGCGGCCGAGCGAAAGCTGGCCGCCGCTTCAGCCGATATCGGGCTGGCCGAGGCCGACCGCTATCCGCGCCTGACGCTCAACGGGGCGCTCGGTTATTCCGTTACCGGATCGAGCGGCAGCGGATCGCTGTCGTTCGGCTCCTGGTCCTTCGGACCGTCGCTGAGTCTGCCGATCTTCGATGGCGGACGCCGGGAAGCCGCAGTGAAAATGACCAAGTCAAGCTATGACGAGGCGCTGGCCAACTTCAAGGCGAAGACGAGAAACGCCATCCAGGAGATCGAGGATGGGTTGACCCGCTACGCCGCCGCCCACGAGCGCGCCGAGAATGCGCGCGTCGCGGCCGCCCAGTACCAGCGTTTTTTCGCTGCTGTTGAGGAGCGCTACCGCGAGGGCGCAAACAACCTCCTTGAACTTGAAGATGCCCGACGGGTCATGCTCGACGCACAGCAAACCCTGCTTGGCGTCCAGCAGGAACGGCTTCAGGCCTGGATTGCACTGAACCGGGCAACCGGCGGCGCAGCCCAGTACGAAGCCGGGGCTACGTCCTTGCAGAGCGCCCCGCTTGCTCAAACATCGTCCTCTGACTGAGACTTACATGCCACTTGCTTTCATGACCCAGCGCGGCCTCAAGAACGCGTCAATTGCCGTCCCGCTCGTTTTCCTGGTTTTTTCAATGTTCGTCCCGATGCCCGTCAACGCACAATCCGCGCTCGGCGCTGGTGCGCCCCTCGAGGCCCCGGCCGGCCAAAAAGCGCCGAAGGCTATTCCCGACGTCGTTCCTGAAGTGCAGCCACCGGCACGTCCTGTGCGCTCGGTGTCTCTGATAACACCCAAGGTCGAAATGTGGCCTGACCAGATCGAAGCGCAGGGCAATATCATGCCCTGGCAGGAAACCCGCGTTGGCACCGAGATTGGCGGCTTGCGGCTGGTCAGCGTGCTGGCGAACGTCGGCGATGTCGTGAAGAAGGGCCAGGTACTCGCTCGCTTGAATCCGGCGCCCGTGGAAGCGGATCTGGAGGCCGTGAATGCGCAGTTGATGGAGATGCAAGCCGCCCTGGCGCAAGCCGTCGCGACCCTGGACCGGGGCCGGCGGCTGGCTCCCTCCGGTGGCGTAAGCCAGCAGGAACTCACTCTATATGAGACACAAAAACAGACCGCCGAGGCGCGCGTCAATGCGGCGCGGGCGCAGGGGAAGACACAACGCCTCAGACTGGATTCCGCCACCTTGACCGCGCCCGATGACGGGATAATTTCCTCCCGCTTGGCGGCGGAAGGGGCCATTGTTCAAGCCGGCAGCGAATTGTTCCGCTTGATTCGGCAAGGACGTCTGGAGTGGCGCGCAGAGGTCAAGGGCGAAACGCTCCTCAAGCTTTCGGTTGGGCAGGAGGTCATGATCAAAAACCCCTACGGACCCGATGTAAAAGGCCGGGTGCGCCAACTGTCGCCAACCATTGATCTGACGACCCGCAATGGCCTGGCGTATGTAGACTTGCCACTGGATACGAATCTGAAAGCCGGCCTTTTCCTCTCCGGTACGCTCGCCATCAGCAAGCGGAAGGCCCTGGTTTTGCCGTCGTCGGCCGTACTGAGCGAGGGCGGGACAAGCCGTGTGTTCAAGGTTAATGCTGACAACCGGGTTGAGGCCGTTGAAGTACAGCTCGGGCGTGTAAAGGACGACCATGTCGAGATATCCTCCGGGCTGGACGGGAAGGAGCACGTCATCGCGCACGACCTTGACCTGCTGAAAAACGGGGACCCGGTCAACGTCAGGAAGGCGGAAGGGGAGAAGAAGCTTACCCAAGCCTCCGTTGCGCCGCCCACGCCCGAGAATTAGGGCTCCGAACCCGCACGGGCAGGCCACTCGTCTGCTTGTTCAGAATAAATCGCTACCTTGCAGGGCATGGCCTGAAGATGCCCGTGTCTATTGGCTTGCGGGCACGTTGCTCCTCATCTGCCCGCGTGCGCTTGTGCCAGATCAAGCAATTGCCACTTGCCCTCACCCAGCAGATCAAGTTCCTGCGTATGGAATTCGACGAGGCTGCTGCGGTGACCGACACTGACCAGAATGGCCTCGGGCAGCGCTTGGCGCAGTAGCTGGTACATCGCGTGTTCCAGGCCTTCATCCATGGCCGAACTGGCTTCATCGAGAAACACGATCTGCGGGTTGTTGAGCAGGACGCGGCCAATGGCCAGGCGTTGCTGCTCGCCCAGCGACAGGGTTCGTGACCAGTCGGCTTCCTCGTCGAGGTGCGTAACCAGGTTGCCGAGCTGGCAGCGCCGCAGGACGTCGGCCGCACGCTCATCCGTCTGGATGGGGCCAGGGTAATAAAGGGCTTGGCGCAGCGAGCCGAGCGGCAGATAGGGTTTTTGTGGGAGGAAGAGCGAACGCTGTTCGAGGGGGCGGGTGACTTTACCTTCAACGAAGGGCCACAAGCCGGCTATCGCCCGAAGCAGCGTTGTCTTGCCAACGCCGGACTTGCCGCGAATCAGTAGGGAAGAAGCCTGCGGGATGACGAGGTTGAGGTTTTCCAGCAGGAGGGCGCTGCCCGGTGTTCTCACGGATAGCGCTTCAATGGCCAGCTGACCGCTGCCGGGCTCGATCTGCGTGACAGGCAGGTTTTCGACCGAATCCATCGAATCGAGGAAGCCCGAGAGCCGGTTGATGACGGCGCGGTAGCTGGCGAAGTTGTCGTAGGAACTGCGGAAAAATGACAATGCGTCCTGGACCTGGCCAAAGGATTGCGCTGTCTGTATCACGTCGCCGAGTGTGATCTGTTTGCTGAACAGACGCGGGGCCTGGACGATGAACGGGAAGACCACCGCCGCCTGGCTCACGGCCAGATTGAAGCCCTGGAATTTGAGCGAGCGGAAGACGATGGCCCACATGTTGCTGATCACGCTGGCAAAGCGCGTCAACAGGTTGCTGCGCTCGACGGCTTCGCCACGGTAGAAGGCGACGCTCTCGCCGTATTCGCGCAGGCGAATGAGTGCGTAACGGAAATTGGCATTGAACTGTTCGTTCAGGAAATTCAGCCCGATCAACGGTCGGCCGATCTTGAGCGCAAACACCGTCGCCACGATGACGTAGATATAGACCATGAAAACCATGGCACGCGGAATCTCCCAGCCAAACAGCGCCAGCGCCCCGGAGAGGTTCCACAGAATGATGCTGAAGGCAAAGAGCGAGACCACCGCATCAAGCAGACCCATCGAGAGCGACAGCGAACTGCTGACGAAACTTTCCACATCCTGCTGGATTCGCTGGTCCGGGTTGTCGGCGTTTTCGGCGACGAACTGGCTGCGGTAGTAGCCCTGATGGCCCATCCAGCGTTCGATCAATGTGTTGGTCAGCCAGAGCCGCCAGCGGATCTGGAAGGCTTGTTGCAGATAGAAATTCGTCAGCGCGCGCGCCACGTGGATGGTGGCGAGGACGGCGAAAACGGCCAGCATTAGCCAGAAGGCCTTGGCGTCGAGGTTTTGCATCGCGCTGTAAAAGCCGTTGTACCAGAACGAGAACAGCACATTCAGGCGCACCGCGAAAAGCGTCATGAAAACGATCAGCGCCAGCCAGAGCAGCGGCCGCTTGCTGCGCGACGGGTCAAAAAAGGCGGATGTAATTCGCCGGAACTGACGGCCCCATTGCGTATAGCGACTGAGTGCCACCACCGTGACGGCCAGCCCGATCAGGCTGATGACGAAGGTCTGAGCAAGCCAGATCAGGCTGGCAAGCAGTTCATTATTCCAATCCACTCAAGCTCCTTCGGGAAAACTCACGGTCAGGCGACGTAAGCTGCCCGGATTATAACGAACACCCACCACAGAGACGCAGAGGCAACGCAGAGAAAGGCAACCTCCAAGGTTTCCTCTGTGTTACCTCTGTGCCTCTGCGTCTCTGTGGTGGGTTCTGGAGCAAACCGCTCAGCCGAGATCGACCGGCACAAAGAGACGCCCGTCGCCGCGCTGGACGAGCAGTGCAATGCGTTTGCCGGCCTTGGCAACGAGCGCTCGCAATTGCTCGGCCTTGGTTATCGGCTCGCCATTGACCGAGAGCACGATGTCGCCCGGCTGGATGCCGGCGCGAGCCGCTGCACCGCTCACGCTCTGGACGATGACGCCGCCGGTGACTTCCGCCTGCTTTTGTTCTTCCGGCGTCAGCGCACGAACGGCCACTCCCAGCCGGCCTTTGTCTGCTTCCGTACTGTCCTTGCTGGCGACCTTTTCGTCACCGAACTTGCCGACCTGAACATCAAACTGGCGCGTGTTTCCCTTTCTCCATACCTGCAATTTGGCCGTGTCGCCCGGCGGAATGCTGGCCACAATGGCCGGGAGTTCGGCGGACGACCCGATTTCCTGACCATTGATGCCGAGGATCACGTCGCCGGGTTCCAGGCCGGCCTTGGCGGCGGGGCTGTCCTTGTCTACCGATCCAACCAGCGCACCGGCCGTCTTCTTCAGCCCGAAGGATTCGGCGAGCGACTGATTGATCTCCTGGATGGAAACGCCCAGTCGACCGCGCTGAACCTTGCCGTGCTTGACGATCTGCTGCTCGACGTTCATCGCCACTTCAATCGGAATAGCGAACGACAAGCCCTGGTAACCGCCATTGCGCGAGTAGATCTGGGAATTGATTCCGATCACCTCGCCAGCCATGTTGAATAGCGGACCGCCCGAATTGCCGGGGTTCACCGCCACGTCGGTCTGGATGAAGGGGACGTAACCGCCGTCGGGCAGTGATCGGGACTTGGCCGAAACGATACCAGCGGTCGCGCTGTTTTCGAAACCGAAGGGCGAGCCAATGGCCAGCACCCAGTCGCCAACACGCGCATTGGCGGCGCTACCGCTGGTTACAACGGGCAGATTCTTGGCGTCGATCTTCAGCACGGCGACATCGCTGGCCTTGTCCATGCCGAGTACCTTGGCCTTGAACTCACGCTTGTCGGTGAGTTTGACGGTCACCTCGTCGGCCCCCTCGACGACATGGGCATTGGTCAGGATGGTGCCGTCGGCACTGACGATAAAGCCCGAGCCGAGGCCGCGGGTTGGCGTGTCACCCTGCTGTTGGGGGGCGCCAAAACGACGAAAGAATTCGTAGAAGGGATCGTTAGGGTCAAGTTGCGGCATTTCCGACTGATTCATGCTGCTCTTGCGTGTTCCCGAAACGCTGATATTGACCACCGCCGGGCCGTTGCGCGCGACGATGCTGCTCATGTCTGGTAGTGCGGCCGCTGGTGCCGCTTGCGTGCTGGCGACAGCTACCGGCGGGTTGGCGGCATGGGCGTTATCGAAGAACGAATTGGTGCCGAGTGAATAGCCTGCACCAAGCGCCGCTGCCAGGGCGGTGGCAGCAACCGTGAGTTTGAGTCGATTTGCGTTCATGGCCTTGCTCCTTTCATGATCGTTGTTCAAGCAAATTGCTTGTTGACAGGCTGAAGCATGCGCCCGGTGAACTTAAGACAAACTTAAGGCGAAGATTACTGCGGCTAAATATTAAGATTGCCTTGACAATGATTGCCTAGGCAGGTATAAGGCTGCCGTGACAGTTATTTACTAGGCAATTACCCATGACGACGACTCAGTTTTACAGCGCAGAAACCTATCAGGTCGAAAGCAGCGTTGGCTTTCTCATCAAGCAATTGGCGCAGACGATTGGGCGTGAGCTGGATCGGCGCATGGCCGATATCGGGCTGACCGATGCCCAGTGGAAACCCTTGCTGATGCTGCATAAGGGAGGGTGTTCAACGGCTATGGATCTGGCGCGGATTACCTGCCACGACACGGGGGCCGTGACCCGGTTGCTTGACCGCCTGGAAGCCAAGGCGCTGATTCATCGGACTCGTTCTTCGGAGGACCGGCGCGTGGTCAATCTTGAAATGACCGAAGAAGGGAAGCGCATCGCCGCAGATATCCCCGGTGTTATCACCGACCTGGCCAACCAGGTGCTGTCCGGTTTTTCACAGGAAGAGTTCGTTCAGTTCGGGGACTTGCTGGGCCGCGCATTGGCCAATGCCCGAGCGCTCGGTGAAGAAGGAGACACGCAATGAGTCGATTACTTTCAGGTTTTCTGTTGGCGGCAGCGTGCGTGGTTCAGGCCGGGTGCGCCAGCTATTCGGGAATCGCGCCGGAATTCAAGACGCTCGAAGTCGCCTCTCTCCAGGGCAATTCACCCGCCAAAGCCTACGAAAACTGGCCGAAGGAGGATTGGTATCGCGGGCTGAACGATCCTGTATTGACCCAGCTGATTGAGCAGGCACTCGCTGATAGTCCCAATGTGCAGGCCGCGACGGCCAAGCTCAACCGGGCCAAGGCCATTTCTGGCCTGGCCGAAAGTGCACTCTGGCCACAGGTTGGCGCGTCGGCGTCCACGACCCGCGAGCGTTTCAGCGAACATGGGCAGACACCACCGCCTTATGCCGGAACGACCCGCAGCATCAATGATCTGCAGTTGAGCGGGCAGTGGGAACTCGATTTCTTCGGCAAGAACCGGGCGACGCTGAATGCCGCGCTGGGTGAGATTCGCGCCAGCGAAGCGGAATACCAGGCGACGCGCCTCTTGCTTGCCAACACGGTCGCCCGCAGTTACTACGGCCTGGCGCGCCTGCTCGCCCAACGCGAGTTGGCCGAGCAGCGCAGCCGGCAGCGGGCCGACCTGGCATCGCTGGTGGAACGTCGCTTCAAGGCCGGTCTGGACACGCGCGTCGAACTCGAAGCCGCTCAGGGTGTGTTGCCGGAAAATGCACGCGACATCGCCTCGTTCGACGAACAGGTCGGACTCGCACGGCATACCCTGGCCGCATTGATCGGTCAGGGGCCCGGCGCGGTGGATGCCATCGCACCGACGCTGCCTGGCGTAACGGGTTTGGCGCTGCCGGCCTCCTTGTCTGCCGATTTGCTCGGGCATCGCGCCGATGTGGTTGCCGCACGCTGGCGTGTTGAGTCGTCGGTGCACAGCATGGCATCCACCAAAGCGCTGTTTTATCCAAACATCAACCTGCGTGGTTTTGCCGGTTTCGCCGCCATCGGTTTTGATAAATGGCTGGACGTCGGCAGCCGCCAGCCGGGGCTTGGGCTGGCGATTACCTTGCCCGTGTTCGATAGCGACCGTCTGCGCAACCAATATCGTTCGTCCGCCGCTCAGGTTGATGCTTCCGTGGCGACCTACAACAGCACGCTGCTCGAAGCCTTGCACGACGTCGCCGACCAGCTATCGACGCTGGAGGCGCTGCAAACCCAGCTCTCGCGCCAGCAGGCGGCGCAGGCCAGTGCCGAGCGCGCCTATGAGCTGGCCCTCAAACGCTACAAGGCCGACATCAGCGACCGCATGACCGTCCTCAACGTCGAAACCAATGTCATTGCCCAGCGCCGCATTGCTGTCGATCTGCAGGCGCGCTGGATCGACAGCCGTCTGCGCCTGATCCGCGCGCTTGGCGGCGGTTTCGAGGAAACACCAGCTCCGGCGCTGGCCAGCAACTGATTACATCAAATTCTTACGGATAATGACCATGGCAACCGATAACACACTTTCTTCTTCCCCGGACGTGCTTGAAAAGAAGCGCAGCCGCCGCCTGATCATTCTCGGCGTCGTCTGCCTGCTGGCCGCCGTCGCTTATGGCCTGTACTGGTTCCTCGTGGCGCGTTTTTATGTCGATACCGACAACGCCTACGTGCAGGGCAACGTGGTGCAGATTACGCCGCAGGTGAGCGGAACCGTCGTTTCCATCGACGTCAACGACACCGACAGCGTCAAGGCCGGCCAGATGCTGGTTCGGCTGGATACGGTCGATGCACGTGTCGCGCTCGATCAGGCCGAAGCGCAGTTGGCACAAACGGTGCGCGAAGTGCGTGCGACTTTCGCCACCAACAACTCGCTGGCCGCGACCGTCAACGCCCGCCAGGCCGATATGGCGCGCACCGAAACCGACCAGGGCCGTTTGCGCGCCGATATTTCCCGGCGCGAAGGGCTGGTTGCCGACGGCGCCGTGTCGGTCGAGGAGTTGCAGCACTTGCAAACCTCCATCGCCAATGCACGTTCGGCCCAGGCGGTAGCTGCGGCCGGGTTGGCAGAAGCCCGCGAACAGCTGGCGAAGAACGAAACGCAGACCGAAGGCACCACGATTGAAAGCCATCCGCGCGTGCTCGCTGCCGCCGCCAAATACCGCGAAGCCTGGCTGAATTTCAAGCGGGCGGACATCGCAGCCCCCGTTGCCGGCACCGTGGCGCGGCGCAGCGTGCAGGTCGGTCAGAAAGTGGCCGGTGGAGCACCGATCATGGCCATCGTGCCGCTCGATCAGCTCTGGGTTGACGCCAATTTCAAGGAATCGCAACTGGCGAATCTGCGCGTTGGTCAGCCCGCCACTTTGAGTGCGGATGTTTACGGCAAGCACACGGAATTCAAGGGACGCGTGGCAGGCCTGGGTGCCGGAACCGGCTCGGCGTTTTCGTTACTGCCGGCGCAAAATGCCACCGGCAACTGGATCAAGATCGTACAGCGCGTCCCGGTGCGTATCGTCCTGGACGACAAGGAGGTCGCCGAACATCCGTTGCGCGTCGGGCTTTCGATGGAAGTCAAAGTCGATATCCATGACCAGTCCGGCACGTCGGTAACGGTGGCTGCAGTTAACGGTCCGGTGGCCAGCACCAGCGTTTTCGACGAGCTGGGCAAGGCCGCCGACGAGCGCGTCAACGCCATCGTTTCTGCCAATCTTGGGCACAAAGTCCAGCTGAAGCGGGCCGGTTGATGACGGCGCGGAGGTCAGACCATGGCTAAGAAACCCAATGGTTACGCACTTGAGCCGCTGCATGGCGGCGAGTTGTTCATGGGCACACTGGCGCTTTCGCTGGCGACCTTCATGAACGTACTGGATACGTCAATCGCCAATGTCTCGATTCCGGCCATTGCCGGTGACTTCGGCGTCAGTCCCAATCAGGGCACCTGGGTGATCACCAGCTTCGCCGTATCGAACGCCATCGCGGTGCCGCTCACCGGCTGGCTGACCCAGCGTTTCGGCATGGTTCGGCTGTTTACGGCCAGCATCCTGCTGTTCGTGCTGGCCTCGCTGCTGTGCGGTCTGGCACCCGATCTCAACTCGCTGATTCTTTTTCGCGTCATCCAGGGGCTGGTGGCGGGGCCGATGATTCCGCTTTCGCAGTCGCTTCTGCTGCAAAGCTACCCCAAGGCAAAAGCCGGTACGGCGCTGGGCCTGTGGTCAGTCACCACGCTCGTCGCGCCGGTCATGGGGCCGCTGCTAGGCGGCTGGATCACCGACAACATGACCTGGCCGTGGATCTTCTACATCAACGTGCCGGTCGGATTGGTCGCCACCTTTATTTGCTGGAATATCTACAAGACGCGGGAAACGCCCACCCACAAACGGCCCATCGATAGCGTTGGTCTGGCGTCGCTGGTGGTGTGGGTCGGCGCTCTGCAGATCATGCTCGACAAGGGCAAGGAACTGGACTGGTTTGCGTCCAGCGAGATCGTGGTTCTGGGCCTGGTGGCGCTGGTCGGCTTCGTGTTCTTCCTGATCTGGGAGTTGACGGAGGAGCATCCCGTCGTCGATCTTCATCTCTTCGGCCGGCGCAATTTCTGGGTTGGTACGCTGGCGCTGGCGCTTGGCTTCGGGACCTTTTTCGGTAACGTGGTCCTGCTGCCCTTGTGGCTGCAGCAGTACATGGGTTACACCGCCACCTGGGCCGGCTTCGTTCTGGCACCGGTCGGTCTGCTGGCGATCATCTGCACGCCGATTGTCGGTAAAAACGTGCATCGGGTCGATCCACGCATTCTGGCCACCATCGCCTTCGTCACCTTTGCCCTGGTGCTGTGGATGCGCTCACTGTTCAATACGCAGGCCGATATCGCAACCTTGCTGATCCCGACCATCATCCAGGGTGTCGCGATGGCGTTCTTCTTCGTTCCGCTGATGACGCTGATCATGTCCGGTCTGCCGCCCGAACTGATTCCCGCGGCCTCGGGTCTGTCCAACTTCGCCCGCATTACGGCCGGTGCGTTCGGGACGTCCATCGCGACGACGCTCTGGGAGAACCGCGCCGCACAGCATCACGCGGAGTTGGCCGAGTCGATCAACAACGCCAGCATGGCGACCAATCAGGCGCTATCCGGCTTTTCCTCACTGGGAATGAGCCGGGATCAGGGCCTGGCCTACATCAACCGGATGATCGACCAGCAGGCCTTCATGCTCAGCGCCAACGACATCTTCGCGGCGTCGGCGGCCTTGTTCCTGTCGCTGATCGTGGTCATCTGGCTGGCGCGGCCCGGGCACGGCGCGGCGGCTCCGGCTGACGCGGGTGGGGCGCACTAGCGAATATTCGCAGCCCTGCAGCGCCCGTCAAATGGCGGTCTACGCGCTGCATGGCCTGCGTGCCGCATGAACATTAGCTTTCGTGCAGAATGCCTTGAAGATGCCCGTCCTTATTGACTTGCAGGTCAGCGGGCCTATTCGTTCTCCCTTTGCGTCAAATCCACGTTCCATTTCGGCAGCGATGCTGAATCTGCTTCAGTGCGCCAGGCGCTCTGGCGGACTACTCGCTCGGGTAGTCGCCTAGTCCCTCCGTTCGCATACGATTCCTCCACAAGAACAAGACCGGGTTTTCACCAAACCGGATAAGGAGAGTTGTTTCCGGAAACATAAGTAAATCAACCATCGGGATTTATCGGCCCGTGGGCTGAAGCGTATTCGTCATTCATTCACTTTGCTGTTTTCAAGGAGGGTTTTTCATGAAAATCAAATTCAAGCCAATCGCCGCTGTTCTCTTGTCGCTGGCTCTTTCAGCGCCTGCGTTGGCCGTAACCGTCATCAAGCTCGGGCATATTGCCGAAGCGACAAATCCCTACGGAATGGGGGCCGACAAGTTCGCTGAAATCGTCAAGCTGAAGTCGAAGGGCGACATCGAGATCAAGGTCTTTCCCTCGTCGCAACTCGGTACGCAGAAGGAACTGATCGAAGGGCTGATCTACGGCACGGTTGACATGACCCTGTCCGGAACAGCCGAACTCGGGACCTTCCAGCCGCAAATGGCCTTGTTCGACATGCCTTTCCTGTTCAAGGATCGTGCGCATGCCTATCGCTCGCTCGACTCGGTCGGGATGGAGCTGGCCAAACCACTGGAACCGAAGGGGATCAAGCTTCTCGGCTACATGGAAAACGGCATTCGCCACATGACCAACAACACGCATCCGATCAAGTCGCCGGCCGACATGAAGGGTCTGAAGATTCGCGTCATGAACAACAATGTCTACGTGGCCATGATGAAGTCGCTCGGTGCCTCACCGACGCCGATGGCTTTGGCGGAACTGTATTCCGCCATGCAGGCCGGGGTGGTCGACGGCCAGGAAAACCCGAGCGCACACATTTTCACCAAGCGCTTCTTCGAGGTTCAGAAATACGCCTCCTTGACCGGGCATGCCTACGCCGCCGAGCCGGTGCTTATCTCGATGGCGACCTGGAAGAAGCTCACGCCGGCACAGCAAACCATCGTGCAGGAATCGGCCAATGAAGCGGTCGCCTGGCAGCGCAAAGTGTCTGAAACCGAGGACGGCGAGTTCTGGGACAAGATCAAGAAGACCGGCAAGATGGAAGTCGTCGCCGTAGACCGCAAGCCTTTCATGTTAGCCACGGACACCATCTACAAGGACCTTGCCAAGACAGTGGGTCAGGCCAACATCGACAAGGTTCGTGCGCTCGAAAAATAAGATTCTGTCAATTGAAAAGTTGAAAATCCCGGACAAGCTTGTCCGGGATTTTTTCAGGAGGGTGAACAATGTTGGATAAATTGCTGAGCAAGGTGAGGACCGTTCTATACGGATTTTCATGCATTGCAATGATGGTCATGCTGATAACGATTTTCTCGCAAGTCATAACCCGGTATTTTTTCAGCTATACGCCGGAGTGGTCTGAAGAGTTGGCGAGATATCTGTTCGTCTATGTCGTATTCCTCGGCTCGGCCCTGATTATGGGCGAGTCCGGCCACCTGGCCGTCGAGTTCCTGCCCAATCGCTACAAGGGCACTGTATTCGGGAAGTTCCTGTCCCTGCTCTCGCTGGTTTGCGGCTACCTGTTCGTTCTGATTCTGATGTTCCAGGGCGCCAAGATGACCGAAGTCATGACCTTCCAGGAGTCGCCGGGACTGGGCATTTCGATGAGTTTCGTCTACGCGGTCATTCCGGTCAGCTCGGTTCTCATGATGCTCTATCTGTTCAGAGACACCCTGAGAATCTTCAAAGGCCAGGCCATTGAACATCAAGAATTTCACGAATAAGGGGTAAAGCATGGGCTACGTATTGTTAGGCTCGTTTCTCTTGCTGACACTGCTCGGCGTACCGGTTGCCTATACGCTCTGTCTGTCGGTTGCATCAATCCTGGTCTTTTTTATGGACAAGCCGCTGGTCATGATCACGCAGATCATGTTTTCCGGCATGGACTCGTTTTCCTTCATGGCGGTTCCCTTCTTCATGCTGGCCGGTTCCTTCATGTCGGCGGGCGGGGTGACGACGCGTCTGGTTTCCTTTTCCCAGTCGCTGGTCGGCTCCCTGACCGGCGGACTGGCACAGACGGTATCCGTTTCCGGCTGTTTCTTTGCCGCCATTTCGGGCTCTTCTGCGGCAACCACGGCCGCGCTGGGCACCACCATGGTCAATGAGATGGAGAAGAAGGGCTACAGCCGCGAATGGGCGGCTGGCGTCGTGGCCTCCAGCGGGGTCGTCGGCATCGTCATTCCACCCTCGATCACCATGGTCGTGTACGGTGTTATTGCCGACACCTCGATTGGCGACATGTTTGTCGGCGGCTTCGTTCCCGGCATCATGATGGGACTATCCATGATGTTCGTCAGCTGGTACCTGGCCAAGAAGCGTGGCATCAAGCCGGTAGGAACCTTTTCGGTGATTGGCGTCGTCAAAGCCTTCAAGGATTCCTTCTTCGCCTTGATGACCCCGGTCATCATCATCGGCGGCATCTACGGCGGCATCTTCACGCCGACCGAAGCGGCGGCCGTGGCCGTGGTCTATGGCATCCTTGTCGGCCTGTTCATCTACAAGGAACTGAAGTTCAAGGATTTTCCGCAGATCATCTTCCAGGCGGTGATCGGGACGACGATGATCATGCTGCTGGTTGGCGCGGCCAATGTCTTTGGCTGGCTGCTGACCAATTTGCAGATTCCGCACCAGATCGGTGAGTTTGTCGTGTCCATTACCAAGTCACCAATCATGTTCCTGCTGGCCATGAACGTGTTGCTGCTGATCGCCGGTACGATGGTCAACGCCTCGGCGGCGGTGGTTATCCTGACGCCGATTTTCCTCCCGGTGGCCAAGACGCTGGGAATCGATCCACTGTTCTTCGGCGTGCTGATGGTCGTCAATCTGGCCATCGGTTGTATCACCCCGCCGGTTGGTCTGGATCTGTTCGTGGCCAGCGCCATTACCAAAGTGCCAATTGAACGCGTTATGGCCGCATCTGCTCCGTATCTGTACGCGCTGCTGGTGACACTGGTTGTTCTGACCCTGTTCCCGTGGTTCATCACCTTCTTGCCGAATCTGTTGCACTAAACAGTTTTCGGGAAGATCGAGTCAAAGGCCACTCTCGGGTGGCCTTTGACGTTGACCCTCACGAATGATTGTCCGGCTTTCTGGGTGAATGGCTGGCGACTGCCTGGGTGCGGTTGTAGGAACCGAGAAGGCGGAGAATGTTCTTCATGTGGTATTTGACGTTCTCTTCGGAGCACCCGATGATCTTTGAAATTTCCCAGTTGGTCTTACCCTGCTTCACCCACTCGAAGATTTCCCGCTGCCGCTCAGTCATCGACTCCATGGCGTGATCGACCGATTTGCCGGGGCTCAGGGAGGTCAGAACAGCCTGCTTGTATTTCAGATGATTCCGTATGCGCGCCTTGACGATCTCTCCGTTGATCGGTTTGGTGACATAGTCGATGGCACCGGTGTCCAGCCCCTTGACTTCATGCGCCGGAGAGCCAAGGGCGGTAACAAAGATCACCGGAATCCTTGCTGTGCGCGCATCGCTCTGAAGCCGGACGCACACTTCGTAACCGTCCATCTCCGGCATCATGACGTCGAGCAGGATGATGTCCGGCTTTGATTCGATGGCGCGGTAGATTCCCTCTTCGGCTCCCGTTGCGAAAACCACGTTGTACTCATCCTTCAGGACGTCTGACAATATCTTTATATTGATCAATTCGTCGTCGATGAGCAGTACCGAATATTTTTTTGCTGACTGCATCATGTTGATTGCCCTGTGGCATTGATTAGCGACGCAAGAATAGTCCGTGCTGCTGGATAGTCCAACTGGTCGATGGCTTGCTCCAGCGCATTCAGCCGCCCATCAAGGCTGCGCCCATTCAGTTCCTTGCGCAGTCGCAGTGCGTGTTTTTCTGCGGCGATATTGTTTGTTGCCAGCAGGGCGTCGAGATCGATCATCAGGGTGTGCAATAGTCCGTTATCGATTGGACCTGGCGCGGGTTGCGGCGATTCTGGCACCGGCTCAGAGGTGACCCAGCGGGTGATTTCCTGAATCAGCCGGGCGGGGTTGACCGGCTTGGTCAGATGTTGATTGATGCCGGCTTCGAGGCAGCGCTGGCGGTCCTGTTCCATGGCGTGGGCGGTCAGCGCAATGATTGGAATCTGCCCCGTTGCGCGGCTGCGAATTTCCCTGGCCGCATCAAGCCCATCCATGCCGGGCATTTCAAGGTCCATCAGAATGAGCGCGTAGCGACGCGTCTGGTCGAAAGCAAAGCGAACCGCGTCATGGCCGTTGGCGACAATGTCACAGGTCATGCCCGCCTGGTCGAGGATTTCACGCACCAGATTCTGATTGCTCTCGTTGTCTTCGGCGACCAATACATGCAGTCCGCGTACGCTGCCCGCCTCGCCTGTCGGCGTGCCCGCATAGAGGACTGGTTCCAAGGATGGCTTGTTGATGGTGCTCAGGATTGCATCAAGCAGCATGGACGGTTCGAGGGGCTTGGCAAGCAGGGCATCGACGCCGATCTCGTTGGCCTGCCGCGTGGAATGGCCGCTTCCCCGAGTCGTCAGCATGATCATCAAGGGCGCGACGGCGTCGGCGAATCGCAGATTGATCTGGCGCGCTGTCTCGGCACCATCCATCTCCGGCAGCGTGCTGTCGAGCAGAATCAGGTCGAAAGCCGGTCGGCCAGGTAGGGACTCTTCATCGATCAACTTGATCGCGGCGGCACCCGAACTGGCAGAGACGGCGGTGATGGACCATGCTGCCAGGAGTTCAAGGAGTACCCCGCGAACGCTGGCATTGTCCTCGACGATCAACACCCGCAGTTCTGAGAGGTTCGGGCAGGATTCCCTGATCGACGCCGAGGTTTCTGCTTCACATTCGAGCCGCACGCTGAAGGTGAAGCTGCTTCCCCGGCCAGGCTCGCTGACCACGTCAATGCTCCCGCCCATGGCTTCCACCAGCTTCTTGCTGATGGCCAGACCAAGCCCGGTGCCGCCATAGCGGCGGGTTGTGGATTGGTCGGCCTGGCTGAAGGAGCGGAACAGGCATTCACGCTGGTCGGAAGAGATGCCAATGCCCTTATCATTGACGCTGAACAGTAACTCGACCTGTGCGCCTTGCTGGCGGGAGCCATCGACTGAGACCAGAATCTCTCCGCTTTCGGTAAATTTGATCGCGTTGTTGACCAGGTTGAGCAGCACCTGGCCGAGGCGCAGCGGATCGCCAATCAGGTTGGGCGTGACGTCCGGGTCGATGCGGAAAATAAGCTCCAGACCCTTGCCTTCGGCGCTCAGTGCCAGGATTGAGGCGATGTTGCTGAAGACATCGCATAAATCAAACGCGACGTGTTCAATTTGCAGCTTGTTGGCCTCGATCTTGGAGAAATCGAGAATGTTGTTGAGCACGCCGAGCAGAGTATTGGCTGCAGATTCGACATTCGCCAGATAGTTTCGCTGCTTTGAAGTCAATTCAGTCTTCAGCGTCAGATGGGTTAGCCCGAGGACGGCATTCATTGGCGTGCGAATCTCGTGGCTCATGTTGGCGAGAAACTCTGACTTGGCCTGATTCGCGGAAATGGCTTCGGCTTCGGCGCGTTCCAGGTCGGAAACCGTCAGTTGCAGTTGCTGGTGCGCCAGTTCCAGGGCGTTTTGCGATTCTTCCTTCTCTCGCCGTCGTTTGCGGATTTGCTGGATGTACATCAGCAGCAGGATCAGGAAGGTGGCTGAAGCCACGGCGGCCATGGCCGTCTGTACTGAACGGGTTTCTGTTTCGGCCAGCGAGGTGAAAATGCTGACTTCCCATCGTGAGCCCGGCAATGTGGAGGTACGTACAAAGTAGCGGCGCTCGCGCGTGCGGGAACGATCATCCGGCTCGCGAATGCGGACGATTCTGTCGCCATTTTCAAGGCGGGTCTCGTGGGTCATCTGAACGGGATCTTTGAGTCGTGATCCGTATTGCTGCGTCTCTTCCAGTTTTTCTATCGTTTTTGCGTCCAGCGCATGCAGCGCACGGTACTTCCACTCCTTGCGCGAGCTGAGAAAGGCAATGCCGTTCTCGTCGGTGACGACCATCGTGTCCTGCTCTTCGTCCCAGCGTGCATCGAGATCGCCAAGGTCGACCTTGACGACCACCACGCCCTGAACGAGTTTGCCTGAATCGACGCGATGGGCGAGGTAGTAGCCGGGCTTCTGACTGACCGTCCCAACGCCGAAGAAGCGCCCGCTCCCGCGCTCGATGGCATCCTGAAAATAGGGGCGAAAATAGTAGTTCTGGCCGACAAAGGTCAAAGGGTCCTGCCAGTTGCTGGACGCCAAGGTCGCACCGTGGGCATCGATGACGTAGACGGCCTCGGTCTTGGCGGTTTTGTTGAGGGTTTCAAGATAAAGATCGAGCGTTCTGATGCGGGCCGGATCATTCGGGTGCTCCAGCGTATCGACGACCAGCGGATGGTTCGACGTGATTTCCGGCAAGTAATCGTACTTGTCCATCGGCGAGAAAAGCGCCGCACTGAATGAATCCAAGCGGCGTGCGGCAATGCTTTGGCGGTCGCGAATGTTTGTGTACTGGCTATAGGTGTAGGAAATGTAGCCGGTCGCAAGAAGCAGGCCGAGAATGGCGAGAACGTTCCGCAAGCGTTTGGCGTTTGGCATCGTTTGCCTGTTGGGCTTACTAATGGATGTAAGGGGCGTAAAGGGAAAAATACTTCATCGACTTGACGGGAAATGGCCGCAAATCAAAAAATATCACTCGTAGTAGTGCACCTCAAGAAGCATGCATCCTTGTTCGGACTTGAACGGGCCGTGGAATACGCCCGGCGGGCGGCAAGCGTAAGTATTCGGCTCGAAACGTTCGCCTCCATGCCCATTCCGGTCATTGCCTACCGTCAGATCGCCGGAAAGCAGAAAGACCTCCTCCCAGTAATCGTGAACGAATGGCGCAACGGTGAATGTACCTGGTTGAAAACGAAGCATACGAGTACGGCGTCCCTTATTGGCACCGTGATCCAGCGAACCGGACAGGATTTTCTCTTCAATCCCCGGTGGGTAGCCTTCCGGCGTGGCCCAGCCCACCGACAGATCAAGCGGATGAAACTCCTTGTGTTCGTTCATAACGGGTGACTCCGGGTAAAAAAGTCAGGACTCGGCGACGACGTAGAACAAGCCGAGGCCAAGGAACAAGCAGAGTGGGCAATAGAACCATGTGTCGTATCGTCCAAACCGGGTGTCGCGCACTTTCTTGAAGAAGCCGGCATAACGAAACCAACCCAGGGCGCGAGCGGTGAAGATGACCGCCAGGAGCGTGACGATGGCGCGAATGGGCTGCGGCGGAACCGGCACCGGCACCAAGATAAACCCTGAACAGATCAGCACGCAAAGTGCAGCAGCCAGCAGGGCGAGCCCGATGAGGTGCGAGGCGGCCACCGATGGCTTGAACAAAGGTTCTCCGGTACTACGCTGAGGTACCGCAACACCCATGCCGAGCTTGCCGCCGAATCCCCAGTAGAAATGGAAGCTCGCGATGAAAATCAGGATGGCAGTGCAAGTCATGGCAAGCATGGGGGGCCTAACTCGGCTTTGTTCTGAAATGGCTTGGCTTCAGTGCTTGCATTATTTTCTCCTTTGACACGACATGGTCCGAGACCCGCATGAACATTGCCTTCCAGAGGCTATGGCTCGAAGATGCGCATCCTGCTTGACTCGCAGGCCATCGCTGTATCAGACCCAGTCGCGCGGCGGCAGGACGTCGTAGAGTTGCGCTTCGGGTGATCCGGCTTCGGGCGTCCAGTCGTAACGCCATTTGACGATGGGCGGCAGCGACATGAGGATCGATTCAGTGCGTCCGCCGGACTGCAGGCCGAACAGGGTGCCGCGATCCCAGACCAGGTTGAACTCGACGTAGCGCCCGCGCCGGTAGGCCTGGAAATCGCTTTCACGTTCGCCGTAGGGCAGGTCCTGGCGTCGTTCGATGATTGGGAAGTAGGCCTCGCTGAAGGCGTTGCCGACGGCTTGTGTCAGGGCAAAGCAGCGCTCGAAGCCACCTTCGCTGAGGTCATCGAAGAAGATGCCGCCGACGCCGCGTGGCTCGTTACGGTGCTTGAGGTAGAAATACTCATCACACCATTTCTTGTAACGCGCATGAACGTCGTCGCCGAAGGGCGCTAGCGCCTGTTTGCAGGTGCGGTGGAAGTGACGGATATCGTCTTCAAAGGGGTAGTAGGGCGTGAGATCCATGCCGCCGCCAAACCAGCCAATCGTCTCCTCACCGGGTTTGCTGGCAACCAGCGCACGGACATTCATGTGTGCCGTTGGGCAGTAGGGGTTTTCGGGGTGCAACACCAGCGAAACGCCCATTGCCTCGAAGGCGCAGCCGGCCAGTTCGGGTCGTTTGGCCGTGGCCGACGCGGGTAGCGCAGCACCGATTACGTGTGAAAAAGCGATGCCGCCGCGTTCAAACACGCGGCCACCTTCGATGATGCAGGTCAACCCGTTGCCGCCGAGTAGCTGGCCGGCTTCCTTCTGCCATGGGTCGGCGCGGAAACGTCCGCCACGCTCGCCTTCTATCGCTTCGGCCGCAGCGACGAGGCGCGCTTGCAGGTCGGTAAAGTAGGACTTGAGACTGACGGAGTCGATCATTGTGCGTAATGATTACCGAAAAATGCGAACCACCAAGACACCAAGACACCAAGAGCACCAAGGTGCACCAAGTTGATAAAGGTATTGCTCTGCACTTCCTTCGATCGTCTTGGTGAAACTTGGTGGCTTTGTGTCTTGGTGGTGAAAGTTCTTTCCTTCCCTACCGCGGGATGGCGCGATGCCCGATGTCGTGGCGGTATTGCATGCCGTCGAAATGGATGCCGACCAGGGCGTCGTAAGCGTGCTTCTGGGCCTGCTTGACGTTGTCACCGAGCGCGGTGACACACAGTACGCGGCCACCGGACGTAACGATTTTGCCGTTGATTTCTTCGGTGCCAGCGTGGAAGACGTGCACGTTCTCGCTTTCCACCGGCAGTCCGCTGATGACGTCACCCTTGCGTGGCGTATCCGGGTAGTTGGCGGCAGCCAGTACGACGCCGAGCGCGACGCGTCGATCCCATTCGGCTTCGATCTGGTCGAGTTTGCCGGCGATGGCGTGTTCGATCAGCGGGAGCAGGTCGGATTTGAGGCGCATCAGGATCGGCTGCGTTTCCGGGTCGCCCATGCGGCAATTGAATTCAACGGTCTTGACCGAGCCGTCCTTGCCGATCATCAAACCAGCGTAGAGGAAGCCGGTGTAAGGAATGCCGTCGGCGGCCATGCCGCGCACGGTCGGCAGGATGATTTCGCGCATCGCCCTGGCGTGGATCGTCGGCGTGACGACCGGTGCCGGCGAGTAGGCACCCATGCCGCCGGTGTTGGGGCCGGTGTCGCCATCGCCGATGCGCTTGTGATCCTGGCTGGAGGCCAGCGCCAGTACATTCTTGCCGTCGACCATGACGATGAAGCTGGCTTCCTCGCCTTCCAGAAATTCTTCGATGACGACTCTTGACCCTGCATCGCCGAGCTTGTTGCCGGACAGCATGTCGTCGATGGCACGGTGCGCTTCGTCCAGCGTCATGGCGACAACGACGCCCTTGCCGGCGGCCAGCCCGTCAGCCTTGATGACGATCGGCGCGCCTTGCTGCTCGACATAGGCATGCGCCGCAGCGATGTCGGCGAAGGTTTCGAACGCGGCGGTCGGGATCTTGTGCCGGGCCATGAAGCGCTTGGCAAAATCCTTCGAACTTTCGAGCTGCGCAGCTTCCCTGGTCGGCCCGAAAATCTTCAGCCCGCGCGCCCGGAAAATGTTGACGACGCCAGCCGCCAGCGGGGCTTCCGGACCAACGACCGTCAGGTGAATTCCCTCTTTTTCCGCAAAATCAGCGAGCGCTACCGGGTCGGTGATGTTGATGTTTTCCAGTTCAGGTTCGTGCGCCGTGCCGGCGTTGCCGGGTGCTACACAGATTTTCTGCAGGCCGGAGGTTTTGGCTAAATGCCAGGCCAGCGCATGTTCGCGTCCGCCAGATCCGATAACGAGCAACTTCATAAAAAACCTTTCACCACAAAGTCACCAAGGCACCAAGATGCACCAAGATGACCGAAGGAAGTGCAGAGCAATACTTCGTGAAACTTGGTGTTCTTTGTGTCTTGGTGGTGAAATTAATCAATGTCTAAAATGGCGGGCGCCGGTGAAGACCATGGCGATACCGTGTTCGTTGGCCGCAGCGATGACTTCCTCGTCGCGCATCGAGCCCCCGGGCTGGATGACGGCCTTGGCACCGGCTTCGGCGAGTACGTCGAGCCCATCGCGGAAGGGGAAGAAGGCGTCTGAGGCAACGCAGGAACCGGCCAGGGACAGTCCGGCAGCTTGGGCCTTGATGGCCGCGATCTTGGTCGAATCGACGCGGCTCATCTGGCCGGCACCGACGCCGAGTGTCATCCCGCCGCCGCAGAAGACGATGGCGTTGGACTTGACGAACTTGCCGACGCGCTCGGCGAAGAGCAGGTCTTCGATCTGTTGCGCGGTCGGCTGGACTTTTGTCACGACCTTCAGGCCGCTGGCTTGCGCGGTGAAGTTGTCAGCGGTTTGCACCAACAGGCCGCCGCCGACGCGTTTGAATTCAAGGGCGTTGAGTTCTCGTGACATGGGCACCACGAGCACGCGCAGGTTCTGCTTGGCCGCGAGTGCGGCCTTGGCCTCGGCGGTGAAGGCCGGGGCGATCAGCACTTCGACGAAGTGCTTGCGCTCGTTCATGGCGTTAACTACATCGATTCCGACCTCTCCGTTGAAGGCGAGGATACCGCCGAAGGCCGAGGTCGAGTCGGTCTTGAAGGCCTTTTCATAGGCACCGAGTAACTTGGCGTCGATGGCCACGCCACAGGGATTGGCGTGCTTGATGATGACGCATGCCGGGGCATCGAAGGACTTGACGCATTCCCAGGCGGCATCCGAGTCGGCGATGTTGTTGTACGAGAGTTCCTTGCCCTGCAGTTGGGTGTAGGCGGCGATGCTGCCGGCGACCGGATTGATGTCGCGGTAGAAGGCGGCGCTCTGGTGCGAGTTCTCGCCGTAGCGCAGCGTCTCGACGCAGTCGAAGGCGAACTGCAGCCTGGCCGGGAAGATCGACGGGGTCGGTGCGGCCTCGTCGGCCTTGGCTTCGACGCCGTCTGCAAGGCCGGTCAACCAGTTGGCGATCATGCCGTCGTAGCGGGCGGTGTGGGTGAAGGCTTTTTTCGCCAGCTTGAAACGCGTGGCCAGCGTTAGCGCGCCGTCGTTGGCTTTCATTTCGTCGAGCAATGCAACGTAGTCTTCTGGGTCCGTAACGACCGCGACGCCGGTGTAGTTCTTGGCCGACGAGCGCACCATCGCCGGGCCGCCGATGTCGATGTTCTCGATGGCGTCTTCAAGCGTTACGCCGGCCTTGGCGATGGTGGCGGCAAACGGGTAGAGATTGACGCACACCAGATCGATCATCGGGATGCCGTGTTTTTCGATGGTCGCCAGATGCTCGGGCAGATCGCGCCGGGCCAGGATGCCGCCATGCACTTTCGGATGCAGCGTCTTGACGCGCCCGTCGAGCATTTCCGGGAAACCGGTGTAATCGCCGATTTCAGTCACGGCCAGACCGGCATCGCGCAGCAGTTTGGCGGTACCGCCGGTGGACAGGAGTTTGACGCCCTGGGCGGCGAGGCCTCGGGCAAATTCAAGCGCACCACGTTTGTCGGAAAGGCTGATCAGGGCTTGGCGGATTTTCATGGTGTGCTTTTGCGGAGGTTGGAAAAATCAGACGAGTTTGTAATCGACAAGTTTCTTGCGCAGCGTGTTGCGGTTGATGCCGAGCATTTGCGAGGCCAGTGTCTGGTTTCCGCCCGCCTGCTGGAGGATGACCTCGAACATCGGGCGCTCGACGCTCTTGATGACCATGTCGTAAATGGAGCCGGGTTTCTCGCCGTCCAGATCCCTGAAATAGGTTTCCAGCGCGCCGTAGATGCAGGCTGATATGTCGTGCTGTCGTTTCATGCGGCTATTCCCTCACTGTTGTCGTCATTGTTGTTTTCAGACTGGATGTAATCCAGGTGTTCGTTGTGTTCGGCGAGGCTGAAGAAGAAATCATTCACGGCCTGGCGCTGGGCAACGATGTCCGGCAACTGGTTCATCATGTGCCGAAAGGCGGCCGAGCCGATCAGCCCCTTGGTGTACCAGGAAATATGCTTGCGCGCGACGCGCACGCCGGTGTCGATGCCGTAGAACGCGTAAAGGTCTTCCAGGTGCTCAAGCAGGATGTCGTGGATTTCGCTGACTCGCGGCGGCATCAGATGCGTGCCGGTGTTCAAGTAATGCTCGATCTCGCGGAACAGCCAGGGGCGGCCCTGTGCGGCGCGGCCGATCATCAGCGCGTCGGCGCCGGTGGCCTCAAGCACCAGCTTCGCTTTCTCGGGGGAAGTGATGTCGCCGTTGGCGATGATCGGGATGTTTGCTGCGGCTTTCACAGCCGCAATCGTCTCGTATTCGGCAAAACCGGTATAGCCGCAGGCACGTGTACGTCCGTGCATGGCCAGCGCGCGGATGCCGGACTGCTCGGCGATTTTCAGAATGGTCAGCGCGTTGCGGTTGGTCTTGTCCCAACCGGTGCGGATCTTCAAGGTGACCGGCGTGTCCGGCACGGCCTTGACCACGGCTTCGAGAATGCGGCCGACCAGCGGTTCGTCACGGAGCAGGGCGGAGCCGGCCATCACGTTGCAGATCTTCTTGGCCGGGCAGCCCATATTGATGTCGATGATCTGTGCGCCACGGTCAACGTTGTGCTGCGCGGCTTCGGCCATCATCGACGGAATCGAACCGGCGATCTGCACCGAGATCGGCGCGACCTCGCCATCGTGGTTGGCACGGCGCTGCGTCTTGGCGCTGCCGTAGAGCAGCGAATTCGACGTGACCATCTCGGAAACGGCCAGTCCGGCGCCCATCTTCTTGCACAACTGACGGAAAGGCCGATCGGTCACCCCAGCCATCGGCGCGACAAACAGATTGTTTCTGAGCGAGAAGCCGACGAATTCCATGGGATTGGAGTGCAGGTTGTGACCGGGGAAGGGCGGATTTTACCTTGAATGCTGCCTAAAAAATAGTCAATTCTCGGTATTGAATGTCAAGTGTGTAGGTTGGGCTGACGCAAGGAAGCCCAACATCGGCGCTGAATGTTGGGCTTCCTTGCGTCAGCCCAACCTACGAAGCGTAAGTCAGTTCAGCGTGCGTTGCCTGCTTCCGGGAGCACGATATTGACCTCCAGAACTTCATAATTGCCTTGTTTTTCCAAGGAAACTTTGATGTCATCCGGGTTGACCGCGACGTACTTGGAAATGACGGCGATCAGCTCTTTTTGCAGATCGGGCAGGAAGTCCTGCTTGCTGGAAAGGCCGTTGCGTTCGTGGGCAATGATCAGTTGCAGGCGTTCTTTGGCGACCGAGGCCGTTTTCGGCTTGTTGCCGAAGATGAGGGAGAACAGAGACATGCTTATTTCCCTCCAAACAGTCGCTTGAACAGGCCGGGTTTCGCGTAGTCGACAAAGCGCAGCGGCTTGTTGTCACCGAGGAAGCGGTCGACGATGTCGAGGTAGGCCTCGGAAACGTCGCTGCCAGTCAGGTGAATCGCTGGCGAGCCCTGGTTAGACGACTGCAGCACCGATTCCGATTCCGGCACGACGCCGATGATCGGTATGCGCAGGATTTCGTGGATGTCCTTGTACGAAAGCATTTCGCCATCCTCGACGCGCTTGGGCGAGTAACGGGTGATCAGCAGATGCTCCTTGACCGCCACGCCGCCAGCAATGGCGCGGCGCGACTTGGCCTGGATGATGCCGAGAATACGGTCCGAGTCGCGCACCGACGAGACTTCCGGGTTGGTTACGATCAGCGCCTCGTCGGCGAAGGTCAGCGCCATCACCGCGCCGTGCTCGATACCGGCCGGCGAGTCGCAGATGATGTAGTCGAAGCCCATGTGCTCAAGGTCCTTGAGCACCTTCTCGACGCCTGCTTCGGTCAGCGCGTCCTTGTCGCGCGTCTGCGAGGCAGGCAGCACGAAGAGATTGTCGTTACCGCAGTGCTTGTCCTTGATCAGCGCCTGGGTGAGCGTCGCTTCGCCGTTGATGACGTTGATCAAGTCGTAAACGACCCGCCGCTCGCAGCCCATGATCAGGTCCAGGTTACGCAGGCCGACGTCGAAATCGATCACGGCCGTTTTGAAGCCGCGCAGTGCGAGGCCGGAAGAAAAGCTGGCACTGGTGGTGGTTTTGCCCACGCCACCCTTGCCGGAAGTAACAACAACAATACGAGTCAAGGATGTGTCTCCGTGAAAAAGGGCAGGATTTTACCCGGTGATTAGGATTTCTCCGAATCGACGCCCATGGGGCGGGCGATCAATCGGTAGCGAGTGCTTCGATGCTCAGCCGGCTGGATGCGTCTTCCTCGCTGACGGAAAGCTGGACCTGAACCGGTCGCCCGGACAGTTGATCGGGGATGCCGGCGTCGAAGGTTCGATAGACACCGGCAATCGAAACCAGTTCGGCCTCAAAGCGCGTGGTGAAAATGCGCGCCTCGGTCGAACCGCTGGCACCGGCCAGCGCTCGCCCGCGCAAAGGTGCGTAAATATGGATGCTGCCGTCGGCGATAACTTCGGCACCGGCATTGACGGCGGCCAGCACGACAAGATCGCCGCCGCGCGCGTAGGCCTGTTGCCCGGAACGCAGCGGCCGGTCGATGACCAGGGTCGGCGCGGCAGCGGTTTGAACGACCAAAGGCGGTGTTTCCTGTGCTGGCGCGGGGGCAACTTCCGGCACCGGTTCGGTTTGGACGGGAGCCGTTGGCGTTGTTTCCTCGACGGCGCGTGATGCCCGTTTGAAAGCCGCAAAGCTCGGCAACCCCACCGCAGCCGCGCTCGCACGTAGTTCGTCGCTGCCGCCGCGAACGCCGATCACGTTCAGGCCGTGGCTGTTGAACATGGTGCACATGTTGGCCCAATCGACCGCTTCAGTGATGTCGGCCGCGTCGATCTTGTCCAACTCAAGCACGGCGGCGTCGCCTTCAAAGAAGGCTTCGTCGCCGAACAGCTCAGTGGCCGCTTTGGCCAGCGGCCCGGATTGCAATGAATGCAGCGTGACGCTGACAACCGGGAGCGTC
>JBBQAT010000054.1:0-25963 GCA_038316625.1 Burkholderiales bacterium | reverse complement strand
GCAACGGCTTCATTCTGCATGAATCCAGTACGTTATTCAACGGCGCTGTTGCAGCACTTGCAGCCGAATGCAAAAGAGGTTTTCGCCGAACCTGTCAATCGCTGCTGCACGTTTGCCAGCAATGCAGCACCGTTGTCCCGCTCGGTGTTATCAGTCAGCACGAGAATGATTGGCTGCGTCTGATACGGCGCGCTGGCATTTGCAGCCGTTGCGCGCGGCCTTTGCATCCGATATGTGCTGGCCTTTGCAGAAATCCGCGCAAGCACCGCTCCTCTCTATGTTCGCGTAATGCAGTAAATCCCGAGTGCGTTCGCACGCAACCGTTTGAAATACGGCGCGGAAATCGTGCAGCAACCTCGTACAGATTTTTGAATGCAAAAGAAAATTATCGCACTGGCAGTTGCCGGTCTGGTTTCGGGCGTTGCCTTCGCGCAGTCGAACGTGACCGTTTATGGCATTGCCGACGTCGCGTATGAATATTCCAGCTCGACGAATAAGAAATTCAGCGGTATCAATGACGGCGCTACCGCCGGCCTGAATACCTCGCGTATCGGTTTCAAGGGTGAAGAGGTTCTTGGCAACGGTCTGAAAGCCATCTTCCAGATGGAATACGCCGCTGAAATCGACGCGAACCAGGGCTTCAGCCAGGTTCGTCAGTCCTATGTCGGATTTAACGGTAAGTTCGGTACGGCGACGGTGGGCCGCCAGTACGCGCCGTCAGGTCTGTGGCTGGGCAACACGTCGTCGAACAGCATCACTTCGGTGCAAGCCTCGAACAACATGGTTGGCCAGTTCGTGACCATGCAGACCGGCGGCGGTTCGCGTTGGAACAATTCGGTTGCTTACCAGACCAATGATCTGTCGGGCTTCACGGTGCGCGGCATTTATGGTTTCGGTGAGCACATTGTCGCCGGCGCCGGCGATGCGTCGACCAACGCAAGCCAACTCGGCTTGGGCGCTCAGTACGCCAATGGCCCGATCTATGCGACTGTGATGTATCAGGCTATCCTGGACGATAACGCCATTGCCAACAACAATGGCGATGCTGCATGGGCCGTTGGTGGTTCGTACGACTTCAAGGTCGTCAAACTGTACGCCAACTACATCCAGGAAAAAGATAAGCGCGTAGCGGTGGAAGTCACGAAGAAGTATTGGTCTCTCGGCGTTGGTGTGCCGGTCAGCGCAGCAGGTACGCTGACTGCTGAATACGCACAATACAAGCTGGATACCGACCAAACTACGACGAAGGGCATTAGCTTAGGTTACACCCATGCCCTGTCGAAGCGGACCGCTCTGTACACGGCCGTGTCGCGTATCAACAACGATGACAATATCGGCGCCGGCATTGTTCGCGTTGCCGGTTCGGGTTCCAATGGCGAAAACATCACCCAGTTCGCCATGGGCATCAACCACAAGTTCTAATCTGACTCCAGTCAGCTTTGAAATTGAAACGGGAGCTTCGGCTCCCGTTTTTTTATGCGCTCCCGGTCCGTGACGATCCCCTGATCAGGCGAACTACGCAATAAATAGGGGACAGACTCTCATTGTTTACCCAGCCAAAGGGGTCAGTGTCATTGAGCCAAAGGGGTCAGTGTCTCATGGCGCAAGTTTAAGCGCCCGTCGTACCCGGATTTCCTCTCGGGCGAGCTGACGAGGCATGGTGAGAAGAGGCAATGGTTTCGGCCGTCGCTTTCTGGCACGCGGCTCGATTCGGCTAGGTCGGTGCGCTAGTTTGAGCGTGTCGCCCCGCGTAAAGTCGGTGATGCGGGAGCCGTGTTGCGCCATCAGAGACCTGCTCGCTGTGACCTGCTCGCTTGACAACATGTAGCCATTAGGCTACAGTCGTCCCATGATTGAAATTCGTAAAACTGATCTCTTCGTTTATTGGCTGGATGACCTCAGCGATATCCGGGCGAGAGGACGTGTTCAAGCAAGGATTGAACGGCTTGCAGCCGGAAATCCCGGCGATGTTGAGCCCGTTGGCGAGGGAGTTTCCGAGTTACGGATTAATTATGGCCCCGGTTATCGGGTGTATTTCAAACAGCGTGCGCGTGAGCTGATTATTCTTTTGGCGGGCGGTGATAAAAGTACCCAGGCCAAGGATATCAAAACGGCCTTGCGTCTCGCGCGCAGTCTTCCGGAGTAAGCACCATGCCCAAAACCACTACGACTCGCTATGACGTTGCAGAGCATCTCAGAACCCAGGAGGAGATGGCTGCCTATCTCGAAGCATGTCTCGAAGAGGCTAATGGTGATGCGGCTTTTATTGCCAAGGCACTTGGCGACATTGCTCGCGCTAAAGGCATGTCTCAGGTCGCACGCGATGCGGGCTTGTCCCGCGAAAGCCTGTACAAGGCACTTTCCGGTGAGCGCAGCCCCGGCTTCGATACCATTCTAAAAGTCGTTGGTGCTCTCGGATTAAGGCTGCATGCTCAAGCCAATCATTCCTGAACACGAGCCGAAGGAGAGAAGCGTGACCTCGGGTGCTCAGCTTTTCTTGCCGTGATAGCGAGGCGCTTTTCCATAGTCTGGCGGTGCCCCGTTTCAAGAACATAGAGCGGGTGGCGCGTCGCAAACTGCTGCAATTGCACGCAACTATCGATCTGGCCAGCCTGTGCGTTCCGCCCGGGAATCAACTTGAAGCGCTGAAGGGTGAACGCAAGGGGCAGTACAGCATTCGCATCAACGAGCTGTGGCGGATATGTTTTGAGTGGCGTGAAGACGGTGCGCAGCAGGTTGAAATCGTGGATTACCACTGAGGAGATAAAATGAGCAAATTACTGGACGAGATTCATCCCGGTGAAATTCTGCTGGAAGAGTTCATGAAGCCGATGGGTATTACGGCGCGCCAACTGGCTGCGGATATTGATGTGCCGCCGAGCCGTATCAGTGAGTTGGCCCGTGGTCTGCGCCCGGTGACTACGGATACCGCCTTGCGTCTGGGGCTGTTTTTCAGCATGGAGCCGCGCTTCTGGCTGAATCTGCAGGCGGAATTTGATATACGGGTTGCGGCGCGCGATCTGAAAGACAGAATTGCGCCGCGCATTCGCGTGTTTCATCCGTTGGCAGTTTGAGTCACAAAATGTGTGGATTCAACGCCAAACGTCCGCTATCCCAATGACCAGAGGATGTTTTTGGAAAATGCGCGAACAGGGCTGTTGCCCCGTTTTGTTTACGACTCCGCTGGAGGCGGCGGTTCCACCTTGCGTTGTCTTTCTTCGAACCAGTCGATCCACATTGGTTCACCGAGCTTGACTTGACCATGCCACGCCTTCCGCGTCTGAAGCTACCCAATACGCCGCTGCACATTATTCAGCGCGGCAATAATCGGAGCCTGTGTTTTGCTTCCGATGAGGATCGCCTTTTTTACCTTGACCGTCTGATAGAAATCAGTGCCAAATTGGGTGTGCAGGTGCATGCTTTTGTACTGATGAGCAATCATGTACACCTGCTTGCTACTGCCGAGAAAGCTGATGCCGTATCCGAGGTGATGAAGCGACTCGGGCAGCGCTATGTTCAGTATTTCAACCGTGCCTACAAGCGGACTGGAACCTTGTGGGAGGGACGGTTCCGTTCATGTGTTGTGGGCGAAGAGGGGTATTTTCTCGGCTGCCACCGGTATATTGAATTGAATCCGGTACGCGCCGGTATGGTGGCTCATCCTGGAGAGTATCGCTGGTCGAGCTATCAGGCCAATGCGCACGGGGTGGTGATGCCGTTGATCCGCCCGCATCACGTGTATTCAAGCCTGGGATCGAATGATTCTGAAAGACAGGCCGCGTATCGCGAATTGTTCCAACATGAGTTGGATCCGAAGCGGGTAGATGAAATCCGCAAAGTGACGCACAGTGGCCTGGTGCTTGGCAGCGATAGTTTTGTTCAGAAGGTTGCAGTGCTTGCCGGTCGCAGAACGCAAAGGGGCAAGGTCGGGCGGCCTCACAAAGAACGAGATGTCGAACCGGGCGGGCTGATTTAATGGGAGTCTGTCCCCTATTTACTCCGAGGAAACGACCATGCGCACCATAGGCCACCGCAAGGAGCATCCGATCACATTTTCGGCGTCAGCCGCCTTGCTGGGCGAGGGTGCGCGGTTCAATGACGAAATTCACCGTCTTCCGACCGGCAACACGACCCACATCCCCAAGGGGTTGTATCGGTTCAAATCCTTTGAAGAGTCCAACCAACACGAGCAGGATTGTTTGGTCGAGGGCATGGCTAAAATCGCTCTGGATCGCATGTAATGGACGAATATAGCCGACCAGCAACCCTCGAAGACCTCAAGGCACTGATTGCCTCCTTGAATGAGCAGGGCGCCGATTACCTGCTCATCGGCGGATATGCTTTGTTTGCCCACGGATACCACCGTGCAACGACAGACATTGATGTTCTGGTGCCCGCAACTCAGGAGGCTGGGGTAAAGGTTCGGTCTGCACTTATGGTGCTGCCAGACCAAGCCGCCAAGGACATTGACCCGGCGTGGTTTGACGAAGGTGAAAATATTCGGGTTGCGGACGCTTTCGTGGTCGACATCATGCTCAATGCTTGCGGTGAGACGTATGAGACGTTGAAACAGTACGCCGAAACGGTTGATCTTGACGGCGTGCCGATTCGCACGATCAACCTGGAAGGGCTGCTGCTCACCAAGCAGACCATGCGAGAAAAGGACGTGTCCGACAGAATTGTTCTGGAACGCGCTTTAGAAACGCTCAAGGAACGCGTGAGCAAAACCAAGCCGGATTAGGGGAATGGGGGACAGACGCCTATTTCCCGCCTTTGCAGTAGTTACAGGTCAATCGGGCAATGGATAGTGGGCTGCAATCTGGACCGCACGCCGAAATAGACCGGATCGATGCCCGCCTGCTTCAACACCGGCATCAGCACCGGGGCCATGATCAGGATCGTCGGCGTCATGTCGAGCGCAGTACTGTCAATGAGCACCCGCATCAGCAGCACGAAAGTCATCCGCATCTTGTTGCAGTTTCGTTTTTGCGCGATTGGCTGTCCGCACCACCATCTGGTGACACGACAACTCGGCAAGATCGGGACTCTTGCGCCGGATGGCATCGAACAGATTGCGGTGTTCGTCCATCGTCAGCGCCATATGCTTGCTCTCCGAGATGTAGGTGTAATCAAAAATCGCGCGTTGCAACGCGCTCACCGCATCGCTCAACTGCTGGATCACCACGTTGTGGGTGGCCAGGAGAATGGCCTTGTGAAAGCGGATATCCGCTTCCTGAAAGGCATGAACATCATCCCGCCTGGCTTCCATTTCGTTGTAGTTGGCTTCGATGGCGACCAGGTCGACGGCGGTGGCGCGTTCCGCCGCCCAGCGCGAAATGGTCGGCTCGATCAGGCTGCGCACTTCGATCAGCGCCGAGATCAGTTCGGGGTTGGTTCCCTTTTCCAGCGCCCATTCCAGAACATCGGCATCGAGATAGTTCCACTGCTCCCGAGGCATGACAAAAAGGCCGCGATGCGACTGGGCATCGATCAGCTTCTTGGTCGACAGCACCTTGATCACTTCGCGCATGACGTTGCGGGAAACCTCGAAACGAACACATAGATCGGCTTCCGAGGGCAATGCCGAACCCGGGGCGAACTCGCCCTGGGCAATCTGCTTGCCGAACAATCGGGTCAGCCGATCCGTTTTGGTCATGCCTCGTCTCTATGCAATTTCGACCCGCCGGCTTAGCGCTGGATGCGTGCCGACCCGCCCTGGGCAAAGGCGCGCACTTCATCGATGCTGGCCATGGTGATATCGCCGGGGAAGGTGGTGAGCAAGGCGCCATGAGCCCAGCCCAGTCTCAGGGCCTGTTCCGGCGACTCGTTGCTGAGCAGGCCATAGATGAACCCGGAAGCAAAGCCATCGCCGCCGCCGATCCGGTCGTAGATGTCCAGTTCGGCGGTCGGGGCTGCATACGTTTTCCCGTTGACCCAGGCCACCGCGCTCCAGCTATGACGATTGGTTGAATGCACCTCGCGCAGCGTCGTAGCGACGATCTTGATCTGCGGATGCTTCCTGATGACGTTGTCGATCATGCCGAAGAAGGCGCTGGGGTCGAGCTTTGATTTGGCAGCCATTTCAGGTCCGGGGATGCCGAGACCTTTCTGCAGATCCTCTTCGTTGCCGACGAGGACATCCACATGCTTCAGGATGCGGTCGAGCACCGCGACGGCCCGCTCTTCGCCGCCGGCGATGTTCCACAGCTTGGCCCGGTAGTTCAGGTCAAGCGAGATCACCGCGCCTGCCGCTTTGGCGGCCTGCATGCCTTCGATGATGACCTCGGGCGTGGTCTGCGAGAGCGCGGCGAAAATCCCGCCGCTGTGAAACCAGCGGATGCCACCGGCGAAGATCGACGTCCAGTCAAAATCGCCGGCCTTGAGCATTCCTGCCGCTTCGTTCGAACGATTGTAGAAGACTACCGGCGCACGCACGCCCTGCCCGCGGTCGCTGTACACCGTCGCCATGTTGGGGCCATTGACGCCGTTATGCCTGAAGTGCTTGTAGAAGGGCTGCACGCCCATGGCTTTGACATAGCCGGCAATCAGCTCGCCGACCGGGTAATCGGCCATGGCCGTGACGATGCCGGTTTTCAGGCCGAAGCAACTGGCCAGATTAGCGGCGCAATTGAACTCGCCGCCGCTGACATGAATCTGGCATTCGCTGGCCTTGCGGAAGGGCACGATCCCGGTGTCCAGGCGGTGAATGAGGGCGCCGACAGAGACGAAGTCCAGCGCGCCATGGGGAAGTATGTTCAGTCCGGTACTCATTGTTTCCTCGGCTAGTCTGTTGATGAATGGCCCCTCCGGTGCGGAAGGCCTGCAGGCGAGAGTCTGGCAGCAAAGATGGGGCAGCGTCAACAACATTGTAGTACAGCTATCAATAAGCTGTAACACAATGAGTGACACACTAAGCTGAAAACGTGGCGGATTTTCTTGCTAATACGGTGAACAGCGCACTCAACAGAGAATGAGATTGTCTCGGTGAATGATTTCCGGCTCGTCGATAGAGCCGAGAATCGCTTCAATCTCCGAACTGGCGTGACGGGCGATACGGCGCGCGTCGCTGCTCCCGTAATTGGCCAGACCGCGGGCAATCTCGACCCCTTCCGGTGAGAGGCAGGCGACGACCGTGCCGCGTTCGAATTCACCGTGAACGTCGACGACGCCGATGGGCAGCAGGCTTTTCCCTTCGCCGAGCGCCTTAACCGCACCGGCATCGAGAATCAGTTTGCCGTTCAGTTGCAGATGGTCGGCCAGCCATTGCTTACGGGCGGTGAGCGGTTGGGTTTGCGCGACCAGCAAAGTGCCGACGGATTCGCCACGCGCCAGGCGCGGCATGACATCCGCTTCGCGGCCGTTGGCAATGACGGTGTGCGCGCCGCTGCTGGCCGCACGTTTAGCGGCGATGACCTTGGTGATCATGCCGCCTTTGCCGTATTGCGAACCCGCGCCACCGGCCATGGCTTCAAGTGCCGGGTCGCCGGCACGGGCTTCGGAAATCAGCGTGGCGCTGGCGACCTTGCGCGGATCGGCGGTAAACAGCCCTTGCTGATCGGTGAGGATGATCAGGCAATCGGCGTCGACGAGATTGGCGACCAGTGCGCCGAGCGTGTCGTTGTCGCCGAACTTGATTTCGTCGGTGATGACCGTGTCGTTTTCGTTGATGATCGGCACCACGCCGAGTTCAAGCAGCGTCGTCAGCGTTGAACGGGCATTCAGGTAACGCTTGCGGTCGGCGAGGTCGTCGTGGGTGAGCAGGATTTGCGCGGTATGTAATCCGTGGCTGGCGAAGGCGCTTTCATAGACTTGCACCAGCCCCATCTGGCCGACGGCGGCACAAGCTTGCAGTTCATGCACGGCATTCGGGCGTTTGTTCCAGCCCAGGCGTTGCATGCCGCAGGCGATGGCGCCGGAGGAGACGAGCACCACCTCCCGTTTACTCTGCCGCAATTGGGCGATTTGCCGTGCCCATTCGTTGATGGCGGCCAGATCAAGGCCTTCGCCGTTGTTGGTGACCAGAGCGGAGCCGACCTTGATGACAAGTCGTTTCGCATCGGCAATACGGGTCGTAGCCATGGCTATTCTTTGCTGTCGGTTTCAGGTTCTTCTGGGAAATGGTTGTCAAGCACAGTATCCGCCAGCGGAGGCGGTGGCGCCAGACTGTCGAGCGCGTCCTGCAACTTGTAGATCAAGGGACGGCAACCTTCGCCATTGATCGCGCTGATGCGGAAGCAAGGCGCACCGGCGGTGTCGTAGGCGCTCAGAAAGTCATTGACGCGCTGCTCGCGATCTTCTTCGGGGATCAGATCCAGCTTGTTCAGAATCAGCCAGCGCGGCTTGGCGGCAAGTTCCGGACTGTATTTTTGAAGTTCCCTGACGATAGCTCGGGCGTCATGGGCCGGATCGGCTTCCGGGTCGGGGGGGGCGAGATCGACGATATGCAGCAGCACCCGTGTACGCGCCAGATGCTTGAGAAAGCGGATGCCGAGCCCGGCGCCTTCGGCGGCGCCTTCAATCAGGCCGGGAACATCGGCGATGACGAAACTCCTGTTCTCGCTGACGCGAACGACGCCCAGATTCGGATGCATGGTGGTGAACGGATAGTCGGCCACCTTGGGTCGCGCGGCGGACACACTGCGAATAAAGGTGCTCTTGCCGGCATTGGGCAGGCCGAGCAGGCCGACGTCGGCGAGCACACGCAGTTCCATGCGCAGATCGCGTTCTTCACCGGGCTCGCCCCGGGTGAATTGGCGCGGCGCACGATTGATGCTGGACTTGAAGTGGATGTTGCCGAGGCCGCCACGACCGCCCTTGGCGATCAGCATGGTCTTTCCGTCGACGTCAAGGTCGGCGATGATCTGCTCGCTGTTAACGTCGGCAATCACCGTGCCGACGGGTACGTGCAGGGTGATGTCGTCGCCGCCCTTGCCGTAGCAATCGCTTGACGCACCGTTGCCGCCGCGCGGGGCGAGGAACTTTCGCGAGTAGCGGAACTCGATCAGGGTATTGAGATTGCGGTCGGCGACCACATAGACATTGCCGCCGCGTCCGCCGTCACCGCCATTGGGGCCGCCTTCCGGCTCGTATTTCTCGCGCCGGAATGTAGCGGCGCCGTTGCCGCCATCGCCGGCGGCAACGTAAATTTTGGCCTCGTCGATGAATTTCATGGGACAGTCTCTTTCGGCGTTACGCGGAGTACAAATAAAAAAGCCCTACCGCAAGGATAGGGCTTTTTTGCCGCTGCAGCGGTAGTGCGTCGAAACCTTGTTTCAGGCCGCGGGAACGATGCTGACCGTACGCCGGCGTTTTTCGCCCTTGATTGCGAACTGGACGTGACCTTCAACCAGCGCGAACAGAGTATGATCCTTGCCCACGCCGACATTGACGCCCGGATGGAACTCGGTGCCGCGCTGGCGAACAATGATGTTGCCGGCGAGAACGAGTTGCCCGCCGTAACGCTTCACGCCAAGGCGTTGCGATTCCGAATCGCGGCCATTACGGGAACTGCCGCCTGCTTTTTTGTGTGCCATGAGCTATTTCCTTTCTTTAGGCCGACAATCAGACTGAAATTCCGTCAATGCGGATTTCGGTGTAGTTTTGACGGTGGCCCTGATGCTTCTGATAATGCTTGCGACGGCGCATCTTGAAAATCGTGACCTTGTCGTGGCGGCCTTGCGAGAGCACAGTTGCCTTGACCGAAGCTCCGGTGACGAGAGGCGTGCCGATGGTTACGGACTCGCCTTCGCCGACCATGAGAATCTGGTCAATGGTGATTTCTGCGCCAACTTCTGCCGGTATCTGTTCTATTTTCAATTTTTCGCCGTCGACAACTCGATACTGCTTGCCTCCGGTTTTTATGACCGCGTACATGTTGGACTCCAAAGAACTAAGTAAAGTGAAACGAAGAACCGCGCATTATACGTATTTATCTTGTCAAGTCAAAGAGTTCGCGCTGATTTCCCTTTCGCGCTTGACGCAACAGTGAGCGCCCCATAAGATTCACAGGTTTTTTGCCAAGGCGAATTGCCGTGAAACTGGAGCAACTCTACAACCTGATCGGGCCGGATATGAAAGCCGTTGACGCGGTGATTCGCTCGCGTCTTCATTCCGAAGTGGTGTTGGTCCGGCAGGTTGCCGAATACATCATTGGCGCGGGTGGAAAGCGCTTGCGCCCGGCGTTGGTGTTGCTTGCTGCTGGAGCGCTTGGTTATCGCGGTACTCATCATCATGAGCTTGCTGCCGTAGTTGAGTTCATTCATACAGCAACCTTGCTGCATGACGACGTGGTTGATGAATCCGATTTGCGCCGTGGGCGTGAAACCGCCAATGCCTTGTTCGGCAATGCGGCCAGTGTTCTCGTTGGTGATTTTCTGTATTCGCGGGCGTTTCAGATAATGGTCGAAATCGACGACATGCGCGTGATGAGCGTGTTGTCGGACGCCACCAATGTTATTGCCGAAGGCGAAGTTCTGCAGTTGATGAACTGCCATGATGCGGATGTGGATGAGGCGCGCTACCTGCAGGTGATTCGTTACAAGACGGCAAAATTGTTTGAAGCGGCGGCACAACTCGGAGCCATTCTGGGCGGCGCTTCCCCTGAAATTGAGAGGCGTTTGGCCAAGTATGGGATGCATTTGGGAACGGCTTTCCAACTCATCGATGATGTTCTCGATTATTCCGGTGCCGAAGTTGAAACGGGAAAGCATCTCGGTGACGATCTTGCTGAAGGGAAGCCAACCCTGCCGTTGATTTATGTGATGCAGAACGGTACGCCAGAACAGGCGGCTTGCGTACGTGGAGCGATCGAGAACGGCGGTCGAGATGATTTTACTGCTGTACTGGCCGCAATTCGTGCCACCGGTGCGCTGGATCACGCCAAAAAGCAGGCCAAGGCGGAAGCGGATCTTGCTGTAGCTGCGATAGAGACCTTGCCTGCTTCCACATACAAGGATTCTTTGTTAGAATTATGCCTCTTCGCTGTTGCTAGGTCTTTTTAGCAGTGTCGTTGTTTCGGTCGGGGCGTAGCTCAGCCTGGTAGAGTACTGCGTTCGGGACGCAGGAGTCGGAGGTTCGAATCCTCTCGCCCCGACCACTTATTGAGTATCAAAAAAAAGGGACTTGGCAAACTGCCAACTCCCTTTTTTTGTGTCTTGAATTGCTGCTATGCTTGGTAAATCTATAGTGCAGCTCGGATATCATGAAATACTTGTTATTGATTGCGCTTTTTTTTGTCGTTTTGTGGGCGTTGCGGAGGGGGCAAGCTTCACATACAAGAAATCATGTGCCGCCGCCTGGTTCCCTAGCTTCTGAGCGCATGGTCAAGTGCGCGCATTGCGGCGTTAATCAGCCGGTCAGCGAGAGTGTTTTGACCAACGGCCGCTATTACTGCTCCATCGAGCATCGGCATGAAGCGGAATCACTGGAAGACTGACGTTTCCATGCTGAATGAGGTCGACGCGGGTGCCGAGCCGTTTTCTGAAACCCATTGGAAATCGCTGCGCTATTTCAACCTCTATCGGTTTTGTATTGCAGCACTGTTGTTCGTGTCATCAGTCCAGCCTCCCGCCTTCTTTTCATTGCTCGGCCCGGATCACAATTCGTTTTATTTGGCCGTGACCAGTCTGTATTTGCTGGCAGCAACCTTTTCCTTGATCGGGTTGTACTATTACCGGCGACTTTTTAACCTGCAATTGACAGCGCACGTTTTGGTCGATGTGCTGGTGTTTACCCTGCTGATGCACGTTGGAGGCGGCTTGCGCAGCGGGCTCGGCAGCCTGTTGCTGGTCACGCTGACCGGTGCCGGACTGGTCGGGCAAGGGAAGATGGTGTTGTTTTATGCGGCCGTCGCGACGCTCTCTCTGCTTTTTGAGCAATCCTATCGGGCGCTGGTCGTCGATTTCGAAGTGGTTGATTTTTTCCAGGCGGGCTTGTTCAGCGCGGGTTTTTTTGCTGTCGCCATTTCAGCGCGCCTGCTGGCGAGTCGTGTAATTGCCAACGAAGAATTGGCGCGCAAGCGGGGTGTGGATCTAAAAAATCAGACTTTGGTCAGCCAACGCGTTATCGAAGAAATGCAGGATGGGGTTCTAGTGCTTGGTCGGGATGGATGGGTCAAGCAGCACAATCCGCGCGTCGTACAACTGCTCGGTTTGGGTGATCCCGCGCAGCGCAAGCTGATTGAGTACTCGACCGAACTGGCGCGCATCTTTTCAGCATGGTGCGAGTACCCTTCAGATGCCCCGGTGTTGGTCCGGGCGCCAGCTAGTGGCATGCAGTTGCGTGCGCGATTTGTTTCGACGGATAGTTCTGATCGCGACGTACTGGTTTTTCTCGAGGACATGGGAGGTTTGCAGGACCAGGCCAGGCAACTCAAACTGGCTGCTCTTGGGCGTTTGACCGCGAATATTGCACATGAAATCCGTAATCCGCTTTCAGCTATCAACCATGCCGGAGAGTTGATGCGTGAAGAATGCAGTGATCCGACGACCGGGCGCCTGTTGCGCATCGTGCTGGACAATGCGCAGCGTGTGGAACGTATCGTTAGTGATGTGCTTGAACTGGGACGGAGGGATCGCGCGCACCGTGAGAAAATCGATTTGCGTCAAACCCTGTTGATTCTCGTTGAGGAGTACACGTTGAAGGAGAACGTGGCGGCTGACGTGGTTCAACTTGAGTTTCAAGGGATCGCTTCGTTGTTTTTTGACCGCTCCCATTTTCATCAGGTGTTGTGGAATCTCATCGGCAACGCGTTGCGCCACTCGCGGGGTGTGGCCGGAAGTGTCAGGTTACTGGTGCAGGCCGGCAAACGCGAGGGATGGATTGAATTACATGTCATTGATGATGGCGAAGGTGTCGATGACAGCTACACTGAGCAAATTTTTGAGCCTTTTTTTACCACGCACAATCGCGGTACCGGCCTGGGGCTCTATATCGCACGTGAATTGTGTGATGCCAATGGTGCGCGGCTTGAATTGATAAACAGTACGTCGGGTGCGGATTTTTGTATTTCCGGGAGGGTGGGCGAGTGACAGTGAGCAAGGTGGGGCGTCGGCAGCGTGGCGAGTCGGTAAGGGTCCTGGTGGTCGATGACGAGGCGGATATTCGCGAGCTCCTTGATCTGACACTGGCTCGAATGGGCCTTGCAGCAGACTGCGCCGGCACGGTTGCCGAAGCCCGAAAATTTCTTGAGCGCGAGCAGTACAGTCTGTGTCTGACCGATATGCGTCTTCCCGATGGTGAAGGTCTGGACATCGTACGTCTGATCGGCGCGCACTATGGCGAAACGCCGGTGGCGGTTATTACGGCCTACGGAAGCGCTGACAATGCCGTAGCGGCCTTGAAGGCAGGGGCGTTTGACTATCTGTCCAAGCCAGTTGCGCTCGAGCAACTTCGGACGTTGATCAAGTCGGCACTCAATCTTCCTTTGGTCGACGAATCGCAGGGTGATGCGTCGGTGGCGGCGCCAAGTACGGCGGGGCGGCTTACCGGGGACTCTTCCGCTATTGTCTGCGTGCGGGAGATGATCAGTAAGCTGGCGCGTAGTCAGGCACCGGTCTATGTTTCTGGAGAGTCAGGCAGTGGTAAAGAGCTTGCAGCTCGTCTGATCCATGCTCAGAGTGCGCGTTATGCGGCACCCTTTGTTCCGGTGAATTGCGGAGCAATCCCCGAGAATCTCATGGAAAGTGAGTTCTTCGGGTACCGAAAGGGTGCGTTTACCGGAGCCGACGGTGATCGGGATGGGTTTTTCCAGGCGGCGAGTGGCGGAACCTTGTTTCTCGACGAGGTGGCCGATTTGCCTCTGGCAATGCAGGTCAAACTCTTGCGCGCGATCCAGGAAAAAAAGGTACGCAAGGTCGGGGCGGCCACCGAAGAACTTGTCGATGTTCGTATCCTTTCGGCAACACATCAAAAACTAAAGGATTGCGTGGATGCCGGCCGGTTCCGTCAGGATCTTTATTACCGGTTGAATGTCATCGAACTGAAGATGCCAGCGCTGCGCGAGCGTCAGGAAGATATTCCGCTTCTCGTTGAGGCGGCGCTTGCCCGTATTTGCGTGGGAAAACCTCCTGTGTTGTCCGTCGAAGCGATGCGGGCGCTCGATGCTTATGCTTACCCGGGGAATGTGCGGGAACTCGAGAACATTCTCGAACGAGCAACCGCGCTGTGCATGAACGGGAGAGTGGAACTGGACGACCTTCAGCTTGCCGTCGAATCCGGCGTCGATGGCGATGTGGGACGCGATGGCGAAACACTCGATGATCATATGAATCGTATCGAAAAGCAGATCATTATCGAGGCATTGGCCAAGACCGGCTTCAATCGTACTGCAGCTGCGCGTTTGCTTGGCGTGACTTTTCGCTCCTTGCGTTATCGCATCGAGCGGCTCGGTATTGAAGAGTGAGTCGGGTTAGTCAATTGAGCGCACAAGGGGCCCGCTTCTCCGCCGATGGCTGGATGAGTGCTGCCCGACGCATTGATTCGACGAACTTTGATGAACGTCCTGCGGGTGAGGAGATTTCACTGGTGGTCGTACATGCCATCAGCTTGCCGCCCTCTCAGTTCGGCAGCAACGATATTGAGCGCCTGTTTACTAATACGCTTGATCCCACGGCGCATCCATATTTCTCTGAGATCATTCATCTGCGAGTTTCTGCGCATTTCCTGATCCGGCGTGATGGCGGGCTGATTCAGTTTGTCTCCTGTCATAAACGCGCCTGGCATGCCGGTGTGTCTTCTTGGCAAGGCCGCGAACGCTGCAACGATTTCTCGGTGGGCATCGAGTTGGAGGGGAGCGATGATCTGCCCTTTGAAGACGCCCAGTACAGGCAGCTTGCGGATCTGATTGAGTGGCTAAGAAAAGGATTCCCGATTGAATCGATTGTCGGGCATTCTGATGTCTCGCCAGGGCGCAAGACCGATCCCGGGCCGTGCTTTGACTGGCGACGTCTCGCACCATTTTTGTAACAGCTCCGGCATTCAGCGAACCGTGCGTGATTCTCCATGGCCTTCGTTTGTCTGCGGGCATGCCGATAAATAAATGCGAATGATATATTCAGGACGGCTTTCCAGGCACACTTGATTCGGCGTTGTTGAATTGAGACAACATATTTCAACTCGCTTGCAGTCACAAGAAAGTTCTTGCGTCAAGTGTTATGCGCTACTAGAATTAGTGACAAATTGCAAGAGCAGCACAACATCTAGTAGGTTTGCGCGAAATCCTTCTCTAGGTGAGGATTTTTTTGGGTCGAATCAATTCGACTCGCCAGCTTCTGAATGCAGGTTGTGATGGACGTAAGCGGATTGCAGAACCACATAGATTCCATTGGCTTATCTTGCTCGCCGAGAGTTTCCGGTTTTGCTTCACTATCTGCTTCCACTTCTTCGTTCTCAATACGATCAAGCATGGAATTGAATGTCGCGCTATCCGCTTCGCTCTCCGTCACTCGGCCCGACTGTTTGCGCCGAGTGGTTTGCTGTTTTTGCGAACAACGTACTCGGTTAGTCAAGGCAGTGGCTGCGCGAATATGTAAAACGGGTTATTTTTGTCTCCGGCGAAAAACGCCTCCAACGAATTCAATCCGCACATTTCTGGTGTGGTCATTGGATGGTCCGGTTCCTGTGGATCGCTTTTATGCAGTGCTCTAGTTGGTAGTTTCCCTTGAAATTAACGAAGGAGGTTGACATGGCAACAAGTGCGAAAAAAACCGCAGCGGCTGCGAAGCCGGCAGCCAAGAAGGTAGCGCCGAAGGCCGCTGCCAAACCTGAAGTGAAGAAAGCAGCACCCAAGGCTGCGCCCAAAGCCCCAGCCAAACCAGCGGCCAAACCAGCGGCCAAACCAGCGGCTAAACCAGCGGCTAAACCAGCGGCTAAACCAGCGGCTAAACCAGCGGCTAAACCAGCGGCTAAACCAGCGGCTAAACCAGCAGCTAAACCAGCAGCTAAACCAGCAGCAAAGGTGACGGCTCCAAAATCTGAAGCCAAGACGGTCGCCAAGAAACCTGCAGCAAAGAAAGCCGCTCCCGCTCCTCAGGCTGCGGCGGTGCCCACTCCATCAACGGCGGCGACTCCAGGACTCAAGTCGGCACTCAATCCAACGGGTGCTTGGCCATTCCCGACCGGTTCTCGTCCGAAGTAGCCATGGTTGCTGGGTGGGGATCATTTTTCTCACCCCCACCGAACTTGCCTGAGGCGCAACGGTTGTTGCGCCTCTTTTTATGGGTGAGGCCATAACCAATCGTTGGGCGTTCCAGTAGCACTCTTGGTTTTTGGCTTCGGTGTGGAGCCAGGTTTTTTCGGTCGGGCTCGCAGCCCTATTGGCTGGCAATCATTTTCAAGCGAAGGCGCTTATGCGCTCTTATCGGCCTTCTGGTATTGTTCCGCCCCTCCTCAACATTTCGAAGCCACTGCCATGCAACACGATGTAGTTGATGCTCAGATTTCACCTACCGGTCGTCTGGATGTTTTGTCCAGAGCGGAAACCGCCAGCCTTCTTGACCGGGGGCATGGTGGTTTGCACGAGCTATTCCGCAATTGCTCCCTGGCCGTTCTCAATTGTGGCAACGAGCTGGACGACGGCAAGGAGTTGCTTGAGCGCTACGCCTCTTTCGACATTCACATGATCAAGCGAGCACGGGGCATCAAGCTCGACATCAGCGCGGCACCAGGCAGTGCCTTTGTCGATGACAAGATGATCAAGGGCATCCAGGAGCATCTCTTCGCCGTGTTACGCGACGTCATATTTTTGGGCGACGAAATCCGGGGTAACCCCCGGTTCGATCAGAAAACCTCGGATGGCGTGACGGATACGGTGTTTCACATCCTGCGCAACGCTGGCATCCTGCAGCCGATGACCAATCCAAATGTCGTGGTTTGCTGGGGTGGGCACTCGATCAATCGCGAGGAATACGAATACACCAAGCGGGTCGGTTACCAGTTGGGGCTGCGTGGCATGGACATCTGCACCGGATGCGGGCCCGGCGCCATGAAAGGGCCGATGAAGGGTGCCGCAATCGGCCATGCCAAGCAACGCATCGGCGGCCGTTATCTCGGTTTTACCGAACCGGGAATTATCGCCGCCGAACCGCCGAATCCAATTGTCAACGAACTGGTCATCCTGCCTGACATCGAGAAGCGTCTGGAGGCTTTCGTCCGGGCTGGCCACGGTATTATCGTGTTTCCCGGTGGCGTTGGAACCGCCGAGGAAATTCTCTATATCCTCGGCATACTGCTGCATCCGGATAACGCGGGTTTGCCCTTCCCGCTGGTATTTACCGGTCCCAAGAGCGCGGAGGAGTATTTCCGGCGTATCGACCAGTTCATCGGTGAAACATTGGGTGTTGAAGCCCAAAAACACTACAAGATCATCATCGATGATCCGGAATCCGTCGCTCGGGAACTCAAGTCAGGGCTGCAACTCGTGCGTGATTTTCGTAAGGAGAAGCACGACGCCTACAATTTCAATTGGCTTCTGCGGATTGATAGCGAGTTTCAGCAGCGTTTCCGTCCCACGCACGAAAACATGCGCAACCTGCATCTGCAAAAGAACCAGCCCAGCCATTTACTGGCAGCAAACCTGCGTCGCGCTTTCTCGGGTTTGGTGGCCGGTAATGTCAAAGCCGAGGGAATCCGGGAGATTGAGAAACATGGTTGTTTCGAAATCCATGGAGAGTCGGTGATCATGGGGCCGGTCGATGCGTTGCTAGCATCTTTCGCGGCCCAGAATCGCATGAAGCTTTCGGGCAAGAAATACAATCCGTGCTATCGGATAGTCGATGAGCGTGGGTAAAACGCCTGGTCTGAACCGTAAAGGCTATGGTGCGACGACCACTCGATTGCGTCCCGAATGCTTGGCGGTATACAGCGCCTGATCGGCGGCCCTGATTAGTACTTCGCTGGAGTCACCGTGATCCGGGTAGGAGGCGACGCCAACCGAGAACGTGGCCGACAAGGAAATATCGCCGAATCCGATTTTCTGCTGGGCAAAAGCAATGCGCCATTGCTGTGCGCGTTCGGCTGCCGATTCCATCGTCATGTTTGGCAAGACCAGAAGAAACTCTTCTCCGCCGTAGCGACAGGGAAGATCGGCACTGCGAGCACCATTCCGGATGAGTTCGCCAAGACACTTGATTACTTCATCGCCGGCCTGATGGCCATAGGTGTCGTTCAGACTCTTGAAGCGATCAATGTCGATCATCAGCAGCGACAGGGGCAGGTTGTCACGCTTCGCGCGTGAAAGCTCGCGGTCCAGCGACTCGTCCAGAAAGCGACGGTTGAAGAGGCCGGTCAACGGATCGCGGATCGTCTGTTCGCGAAGTTTTTCATGGGTTTCGTGGCGCTGGGTCGCATCACGGGTAACCCCGATATAACCCACGATCTGCCCGGCTTTGTCGTGTATGGGCGTTGAATTGATTTCGACCCACAGCAGGCTTCCATTTTTGCAGATCATCTCCACTTCGAAGCTTTCAGCCCCAACACCTGTTTCTCTTGCGGCCTGGTTATGGCGGCGTTGCATGGCCTGATCGACAATCGGGTAGCCGGTCGGGGTAATCGTATCCTTGAAACTGCGGCCAATGACTTCGTCGCGCGCATAGCCGCGCATGCGCTCATCTGCACCGTTGATGTAGGTGAAACGGAGTTCGCGGTCGAGTTGCCAAACGACATCGTGCGTATTCTCCGTGATGAAGCGCAGACGCTCCTCGCTCTCGCGCAAGGCTTCCTCGATCCGTTTTTGCTCATCAATATCGGTAATCATGCCGACCACCCACATGTGGGCACCAGCCGCATTCTTTACGGTCGATGTGGAAATTAACCCCCAGAAGACCGTGCCGTCCTTGCGCAAGAAACGCCGTTCGTGGGTATGCGACCTGATTTCACCTGCCAGCAGGGCGCTGAAGTGTTCCCCCAGCGCGACCGCCTCGTCGGGGTGAGCAATACTTCGTATCGACAGCTTGCCGCGAACCTCATTCCTTCGGTAGCCAAAAATCTTGCACCAGCGGCGATTGACGTCGACATGTCGCGCGTAGCGGTCAGCGAGCATGATGCCTACCCCCGCGTTGCTCAGGATCGCGTTCAGGCGGTTCTTTTCCTCGGCCGCTTCGGTTTCAAGCTGTTTGAGTCGAGCCGCTTCATTGTGCAATTGAAGCTTGAAGCGGATCGCAAACAAGGTGACCACGACCAAGGCCAGAAAAACAGCAAGCCAGGGGACGTTCGGGATGGGTTGCTGGAAAAGTGTGGTTAGCAATTCCTGCGCCGGGGTTTTGTCGCTGAACACCAGCGACGAGGCGAGTAAAATGCGCCTCACAGGGGTCTTGCTGTGCAGGGATTTGGGGCGAAAACGAATGGGGAAATTTGATGCCATGCCATAAGGATAGCATGGGCGAGCCAGCCAGTGGCAGCCGAGTGTGTCAAAACGTCCATTCGTCCATTGATTCGTCAAAGTTCGGCTGGGTTTGGTTCCAAATCCATTAAAATCGGCCCGTAACTTTTGAATGTGGCCGAATTCGTCATGCAAATCATTGGTCTGGCCAGCAATTTGCGTCCCCGAGTGATTATAAGACCTGTCAATGCGCCCCAAACCGCTGCCGAATTATCTTTCAGGCTATCCATCTGAGCTGACTGCTCAAGTGCGCGAGCTGATTGCGCAAAATCGGCTGGCTGACATTCTGCTGAAGAAGTATCCAACAGCACATAACGTGCGCACGGACAAAGCGCTTTACGATTACGTGCAGGAGCTCAAAGGGGCGTATCTGCGCAACGCCGGCCAGATTAGCCTGGTGGCGTTCGACAGCACAATGCACGTCATGCAGCACGCGCTGGGGATGCACACCAGTCGGTCCCGCGTGCAGGGCACCAAGCTCAAGTCCAAGCGCGAAATACGTGTCGCTGCCGTGTTCAAGGCGATGCCGCCCGAGTTTCTGCGCATGATCGTTGTCCATGAACTGGCGCATACCAAAGAGCGGGAGCACGACAAGGCGTTTTACCAGTTATGTCGGCACATGGACGCCGACTATCATCAATCAGAGTTTGATCTGCGCGCCTATCTCTGTTATCTCGATGTGACTGGCCGGCCGCTTTGGTCGGCGGGCCTGGAGGAATAGCAGGCGTTGGCGCTTCAATCCTCCAGCGCGCGCACCTTCACCGTTTTGCCCTTCACCTTGCCGAGCGAGAGTTTGCGCACGGCTTCATGTGCGATCTCGCGTGCGATGGCGACATAGGTGCTTTGATCGGTCACCGTAATTTTTCCAACCTGTTCGCGGGTGAACTGGCGGCCACCCGCTTCTGCCGTCAGCGCGCCCAGCACGTCGCCGGCGCGGATCTTTTCCTTGCGCCCGCCGAGAATCTGCAGCGTGACCATGGGTGGCACCAGCGGTGAATCGTTGCCTGACTGCAACGAACCCAGGCCGTGCCATTCCGGCTCGCTGCCCGTCATTTCGGCGATGGCGGCAATGCGGCGCTTGTCGCCGGGGCTGCACAGGCTGAACGCCCAGCCATCCTCGTCGGCGCGTCCGGTGCGGCCGATGCGGTGGATGTATATTTCCGGATCGGGCGTGACGTCAACATTGATGACCGCTTCGAGTCGCGCGATATCCAACCCGCGTGCCGCCACATCGGTGGCGACCAGCACCGAGCAACTGCGATTGGCGAACTGGATCAACACCTGATCGCGCTCGCGCTGCTCCAGATCGCCGTTCAGCGTCAACGCATAGAAACCCTGAGCGTGCAAAACGTCCAGCAAGTCGCGGCATTGCTGCTTGGTGTTGCAGAAGGCCAGCGTGCTGACCGGGCGGTAATGTTTGAGCAGGATGGCAACGGCTTGCAGGCGCTCGTCGTGCTTGATCTCGTAGAAGCGCTGGCGAATCTTGCTGTCCTCGTGCTGTTCGAGCAGTTTGACCTCCTGTGGCTTGCGCAGGAACTGGTTCGCCAGCCGCTCGATGCCTTCCGGAAAGGTCGCCGAAAAGAGCATCGTTTGCCGCCCCGACGGGCATTGCTTGGCGACGTAGGCGATGTCGTCGTAAAAGCCCATGTCCAGCATGCGATCCGCTTCATCGAGCACCAGGGTGTTGAGCGCATCGAGTTGCAGGCTGCCGCGTTCGAGGTGATCCATGATACGCCCTGGCGTGCCGACGACGATGTGCGCGCCATGCTCCAGGCTGTCGCGCTGCGGGCGCAGGGTCGAGCCGCCGCACAGCGTGAGGATCTTGATGTTGGCTTCGGAGCGCGCCAGGCGGCGAATCTCCTGCGTTACCTGATCGGCCAGTTCGCGCGTCGGGCACAGCACCATGGCCTGCACCGCAAAGCGACGCGGATTGAGATTGGTCAGCAGGGGAAGAGCAAAGGCGGCCGTTTTGCCGCTGCCGGTTTTAGCTTGCGCAATCAGGTCGTGGCCGGCCAGCGCAATCGGCAGGCTGGCCGCCTGAATGGGCGTCATCGTCAGGTATTCAAGCTGCTCTAGCGTCGCCTTCAAGGTGGGCGACAGCGGAAGTTTGTTGAACGAGCGCCCGGCCGTGTTTTCTGCGGGCGAAGAAGAGGGAGGTGTATTTTTGATCATGCGCAATTATCCCTGTCTGTGCTGCACTCTGCCGAAAAACTTGTTTGGTATATTTACCAAACAAGCGGATAATGCGCTCACCGTCGCTAAAACAGAGGCCGACCTTGAACGTCAAAGATTCCATCCTGAATGCCGGCATGACGTTGCTGAAGGAGAAGGGCATTGCGGCACTCACGCAGCCGCAGGTCGCTAAGGCAGCGGGCGTCAAGCAAAGCCATCTCACCTACTATTTTCCGACACGCACCAAGCTGCTGCTGGCGATTGCCGAACAGACAGTCAGCACGGCGATGATCGACATTGCCGCACGTCTGTCCGAAAAGCCCGAACGCGCCACGCTGGCCGCGACACTCGCTGAAATCATGATTACCGGCTTGCCGCCTCGCGTCGTCATTGGCCTGATTGTAGCCGCCGACGCCGAACCCGAAATTCGCCAGTCGTTGCACGAACTCATCGACCACGTAAGGACGCAAGTGCAGGCACTGCTGATCAAGGCCGGGCTGGCGGCCAGCGCGGATACGGCATTGCTTTTTCACGCCACCGTGGTCGGCCTCGCCGTCATGCATCAGGCGCGCCTGAGCCCGGAGTCAGCGGGCGAAGTCCACGATGGAGTCGCCGCCATGCTGCAACTGCTCGCACTACCACTCCATGATATCTACGGTAGCGGATCGGGAGGATCAAGATGAACAAGAACGCCTCGGTTCGTCGTCTGTTGGTTCTGGCTGTTTTGATCGGAGGGTGTGAAAAGCCGCCTGTGCCGGCTTACCAGGGCTATGTGGAGGGCGAATATCTTTACCTGTCGGCGCCACAGGCCGGATACCTGAAGTCGCTGGATGCCGCTCGCGGCAGCCGTGTCACGGCAGGGCAAGCGCTCTTTGCCATTGCCACGGACCCGGATTCACAAGCGCTGGCAGAGGCCGAAGCGCGTACCGGCTCGGCGCGGGAAAAAGTCGAGAACCTCAAGGAACCGCGCCGCGCGCCCGAGATCGCCACGCTGCAAGCTAATCTGCAGGCTGCTCAGGCCAGCCTGCGTCTCGCCCGCTCGCGACTGCAGCAGCAAGAGGCGCTGGCCAAGGCGAAATTTGTTTCCCAGGCCGCATTGGACGAAGCACGAAGCGCCTTTGAACAGGCCAGCGCCCAGGTCGAAGCGAATCGCCAGCAACTGGCGACATATCGCGCCACACTGGGGCGTCAATCCGAAGTGCGTGGCGCCGAAGCCGATCTACGGGCCGCAGCGGCTCTCGCCGAACAAAAGCGCTGGGTGGTCGAACGCAAGGCGGTGAGCGCGCCCTCTGCTGGCGAGGTGAGCGAAACCTACTATCGACCCGGCGAATGGGTGCCTGCCGGTGCGGCGGTGGCCAGCCTGCTACCCGACGCACGGCGGCGTTTGCGCTTCTATGTGCCGGAAACGGCGCTCGCTACGCTTAAGCTGGGGCAGAAGATTGAAGCCGGCTGTGACGGTTGCGCTGCACCCATTCGCGCCACCATCGATTTCATCGCCGCGCAGGCTGAATACACGCCGCCAGTTATCTACAGTCGCGGTAGTCGGGAAAAACTGGTTTTCCGCGTTGAAGCCGCACCCGATGCGGAACAGGCCGCGAGCTTGCGCCCGGGGCTGCCGGTCGACGTTCGTTTGGCGGAACATTGAAATGAACGCGGGTTCAGAAGCCCCGCTGGTCATCGATGTAAGCGGAATCAACAAGCACTTCGGCGACAAACACGTGGTGAAAGACCTGTCGCTACAGGTGCGCGAAGGCGAGATCTTCGGTTTCCTCGGCCCCAACGGCAGCGGCAAGACGACCTCGATCCGCATGCTCTGCGGCCTGCTGACGCCGGACAATGGCCACGGCACCTGCCTCGGGCTGGACGTGCTGCGCGAAAGCGCGGCCATCAAGCGCCAGGTCGGCTACATGACGCAGAAGTTTTCGCTGTGGGACGACCTCACCATCGCTGAAAACCTCGATTTCGTTGCACGCCTATTCGGCATGAAGAATCGTCGCGACGTCGTCGACCAGGCGCTGGAAGAACTGGGCCTGACCTCTCGTCGCAAGCAGCTGGCCGGGACGCTTTCTGGCGGCTGGAAACAGCGATTGGCGCTGGCCTCCTGCCTGTTGCACCACCCCAAGCTACTGTTGCTCGACGAGCCCACAGCCGGCGTCGACCCCAAGGCGCGGCGAGACTTTTGGGAGGAAATCCACCGTCTTTCCGCTGCCGGCATCACGGTGCTCGTGTCCACGCACTACATGGATGAAGCCGAGCGCTGCCATCGGCTGGCCTACATCGCTTACGGCACGTTGATGGCTTCGGGCACGGCGGAGGAGGTGGTGGCGAGTCAGCAATTGCATACGCGCGAGATCAGCGGCAGCGGCCTGCAGGGTCTGGGCGAAAGCCTGCGTCAGTTGCCCGGTGTTGATCTGGTCGCCAGCTTCGGCGCCACGCTGCACGTCAGCGGCAAGGATGAGGCACAGCTGGAAGCCAGTCTGCAAGCCATTCTCCAAGGCTCTGCCCTGAAGATGGCCGTCGTTCCTGCCTCTCTGGAGGATGCCTTCATTTACCTCATGCAGGGCAGCCAGGATCAATTCCAGGGGTGATGCGATGAAGTTCTTTTCTCATACGTTCTCGCCGACTTTTTCATTTTCCCGCTGGATCGGCATTCTGCTCAAGGAATTCATCCAGCTCAAACGCGACCGGCTGACCTTTGGCATGATTGTCGGCATCCCGATCATGCAGCTGGTGCTCTTCGGCTACGCCATCAACGCTGATCCCAAACAATTGCCGACCGCTATCGTCATGGCCGACCCCGGACCCTTCGCCCGGTCCTACGTGGCCGCCATGCAGAACAGCGATTACTTCAAAATCGTCGGCAGCGTCGACGAGCGGCAGGCCAACGACCTGCTGGAGCGGGGTCAGGTGCAGTTCGTCGTTACTTTCCCGCCGGGATTCAACCGCGATCTGGTGCGCGCGAAATCGCCGGTCCTGCTGGTCGAGGCCGACGCCACCGACCCGATGGCGGCCAACGGCGCCATTTCGGTATTGAACCGTCTCGGTGCCGAGGTCTTCGCCCCGGATCTGCCAGGCTTGCAACGCCCGTCTGTGCCGCCCATCGAATTGCGCGCGCACCGTCGCTACAACCCGGAAGGCTTGACCTCCTACAACATCGTGCCCGGCTTGATGGGCGTGATCCTGACGCTGACCATGGTGTTGATGACCGGCCTGGCGATGACCCGCGAACGCGAACGCGGCACCTTCGAAAACCTGCTCGCTACCCCGGCGACGCCGCTGGAAGTGATGACCGGCAAGATCGTTCCCTACATCCTGATCGGCCTGATCCAGGTCACGCTCATCCTCGTCGCCGCGCGCTGGCTGTTCGACGTGCCGATGCACGGCAGCCTGCTCCTGCTTTATGGAGTGGTGCTGCTCTTCATCTGCGCCAATCTGACGCTGGGCATTACCTTCAGCTCGATTGCCCGCAACCAGCTGCAGGCCATGCAGATGACTATTTTCTTCTTCATGCCGTCGCTGCTGCTCTCCGGCTTCATGTTCCCTTTCCGTGGCATGCCGGAGTGGGCGCAGATGGTCGGCAACGTGCTGCCGCTCACGCATTTTCTGATCCTCGTGCGCGGCATCATGCTCAAGGGTAATGGAGTCGGAATGATCTGGGATCAGGTCTGGCCGATCCTGCTGTTCATGGGCACGGTACTGGCGTTTGGGTTGAAGACATTCCGCAAAACACTGGATTGAGGCGCGCCGATTGGCGGTGTTTTCGTGTATCAGCTACCAGGGTGTGGTTTTATGATGTGCGCCGCAGTGTTGTGGCGAAATGAACGCAAGAGCCTTATCCGGCAGGGTCGTGTTCGAAGTAACCGGCCTCGCGCTGACTGCGGATCGCCAGCACGAACACCGTATCCGTCTCGGGTACGTAGCGATACATGGCCACATACCCATGCGAACGACGGCCGATCACCAACTCGCGCTTGGCATTCGCCACCGGACGACCGATCAACGGGTTCAGCGCCAGAATATCCAGGGCAGCAATGATTTCGCCAATGCGCAGCCCAGGATTTTCTACGTCATGGCTGGCCAGAAAATCGAGGATGCGATCAAAATCGTCCGCGATCTCCGGTGCCAGCTCAACGTAAGACGCCATCAGCGTGTCAGCTTGCGTGCAACGGGGCGCTTCGCGGCCTTGCCGGCCATGCGCGCTTCCAAATATCCGCGCATTTCCTGCCACGGAATGGTTTTTCCGGTGGCCACAATGCCGGCATAGCGATCTTCCGCTAGGGCATCGAAATCAGCGCGGCGTTCTGCTCGCTCTGCTTTCTCGACAATCGCTTCGAGAATGAAGCCATGAGCCGTCGTTCCGGCGTCCTTTGCCGCGACAGCAATGCGTGCTTTCAGATCATCCGGCAGGCGAATGGT
>JBBQAT010000053.1:0-26221 GCA_038316625.1 Burkholderiales bacterium | reverse complement strand
CGCCCTGCGCCGGATGGAAAGCGATCACGGCTGGATTCGCACCCTGCTCGACGAAGCCGAAAACGAACGCATGCACCTGATGACCTTCATCCAGATCGCCCAGCCCTCGCGCCTGGAGCGCCTGCTGATCGTGCTGGCGCAAGGCGTTTTCTACAACCTGTTCTTCCTCTTCTACATCGTCTCGGCACGAACCGCGCACCGTGTCGTCGGCTACCTGGAGGAAGAAGCCGTATTCAGTTACACCGAGTATCTGGCGGGCGTGGACGCCGGTCATTACGTCAACGTCGCGGCGCCGGCAATTGCCATCGACTACTGGAAGCTGTCGGCCGACGCACGCTTGCGCGACGTCATCCTCGTCGTCCGTGCCGACGAAGCGCATCACCGCGACGTCAATCATGAGTTTTCCGACGAACTGGCCGCCGGACGACGCGGATGAGCGTGATGTCCGGCGGCGCTCGTCCCACGGCGACTGGCGCTCGTAGCTTGGCGCCACTCGCATGAGCCGGTAATCCGGCTCCACGGCTTCCGGGTTCGTCGCAACCGATGTCCGCGCAGAGGCCGACAAACCGTCCCGAGAGAAAGGAAGAATTGTCGCGCTCGGCTCGTCTTTTCGCGCGGCGTATTTCTGGAAGTCGAAGGCATGGTAACAACCGGGCAAACGGGTCTTGAGGTTGCCGAGGACAGTATTGAGCCAGCGAAACTCGGGCACCGCTTTGGGTTTGCGGCCGGCCATGACCCTCGGGTGATGGCTGCATCCGGCGTCGGTGACGGCACTACAGCAAGCCAGGTCGCCGTTGTTAAGCGGTATCACCGTGAGGCCATGAGCTCACCATAACGACGGGTCGTAAGGACTCCGTGCGGTCTCACACATAGATATATGCAGGTACAAAGTTTCCCGAGCCATAAAAAATCCGGGTCGGACGCTGGCGTCCGACCCGGATAAGTTGGTCAAGCAGTCCCGATCCTCGGGACCGTTCTCAGATACGCGGTGGGTCCGTCTCGCGTTCCGGATGACGATGCTTGCCTGCCGCCGCAATGAAAGCTGCCGCGCCATCATCAAGCGTATCGACGCTCGCCAGCACGATGCCCGGATCGGGTTCGCCCGATGGCAGAGTGCTCGCGATGCCGGCCTTGTCGAGTAGGGCCGCCGAGGCGCCTAACGCCAGGATGGTCTTGCCGTGGCGATACTGATTGGTCACAAACTCGAGTGTCTGCCCATGTCTGGCCAACTGCGCGACCCCGTCGCTTCCATCCGGCAAGACGAGCGCGTCGAACAGTACCGGTGGCGAATTCTCCAACGTCGCGGTCGCCTCAAGCGACTCGCCGTCGTCGGTCCTGACCGCGCCAAGATAAGGCGCGATGAGACAAGCGACGGCGCCCGCTTCCCTGAGTGCATCCTGAATGGCGACGACCGATGCGCCGTGCACCCCGTCGGCAATGAGGATCGCGATCTTGCGCGTACGTATGCCGCCGTCACCGGGCAACGCCATCAGCGAGAGCGCCGGCGACATGCTGATTTCGGGCGATACGGACTCTGCCAAGGCCTTCGGCATCGCCTCGGGCACTTTCATACCAAGCCCCGCGGCGATTTTTTCTGCCAGGTCAGCGGACACATTGACGAGCGAGGCCAGCATTCGTTCGCGAATGGCCGCCACAGTGACCTTGCTCAGTTCGAAGCGAAAGCCGCCGACGATATGCGCCTTTTCAACCTCGGTCTGGCTTTCATAGAACAGCGTCGCCTGCGTGTAGTGCTCGGCAAATTTTTCCGGCTTGCCACGCAGCTTGTCGTCTTTGATCGGTTCCGGGAATGACACGAACCCAGCCGCACCGGCCTGAAACGGGCAGCCGCCGCCGAGCGAGTTGGGCTCATAGGCGACCCGGCCACGGGGGATGGCCTGACGGTGCAAACCGTCGCGCTGATTGTTGTTGACGGGCGCCAGCGGGGCGTTGATCGGGATCTCGTGGAAGTTCGCCCCACCCAGCCGGGTGATCTGCGTGTCGACGTAGGAATGGAGACGGCCAGCCAGTAGCGGGTCGTTGCTGAAGTCGATGCCCGGCACCACATGCGCGGTACAGAAGGCGACCTGCTCAGTTTCGGCGAAGAAATTGTCTGGGTTGCGGTTGAGTACCATGCGACCGACCGGGGTTACCGGTACCAGTTCTTCGGGGATCAGCTTGGTCGCGTCGAGCACATCGAAACTGAAGCTTTCTGCTTGGGCTTCAGTAAAGATCTGAAAACCGAGCTCCCATTCCGGGTACTCCCCAGCTTCGATGGCGTCCCACAGGTCGCGGCGATGAAAGTCGGCGTCGGCGCCGGCAATCTTGACCGCTTCATCCCACACCAAAGAGTGGGTGCCCAGCTTGGGCGTCCAGTGAAACTTGACGAAGTGCGACTCGCCCGCGTCATTGATCAGCCGGAAGGTGTGCACGCCGAACCCTTGCATCATCCGGTAGCTGCGCGGGATGCCGCGGTCGGACATGACCCACATCAGCATGTGAGTGCTCTCGGGCATCAGCGAGACAAAGTCCCAGAAGGTGTCATGCGCGGAAGCCGCCTGCGGCATGGCGTTATGCGGTTCCGGCTTAACCGCATGGACCAGGTCCGGGAACTTCATCGCGTCCTGGATGAAGAAGACCGGGATGTTATTACCGACCAGATCCCAGTTGCCTTCGTCGGTATAGAACTTGACGGCGAAGCCGCGTGCGTCGCGCGCCGTATCAACCGAGCCGCGTTCGCCGGCGACAGTGGAAAAACGAACGAAGACCGGCGTGACTTTGCCAGCTTCCTGGAAGGGCGCCGCGCGAGTCAATTCAGTCAACGGCTCGTAGGCCTCGAAATAGCCGTGCGCAGCCGACCCGCGCGCATGAACGACGCGCTCGGGAATACGTTCGTGGTCGAAGTGGGTGATCTTCTCGCGCAGGATGAAATCTTCAAGCAGCGACGGCCCACGCAGGCCGGCTTTCAGCGAGTTCTGGTTGTCACCGACAGCGACACCCTGATTGGTCGTCAGCACCTGTCCCGTGGAGTCGGTGCGTGCGCGGTCGAGCGACGCTGCACTGCCGCCGGTCTTGGTCGTCAGATTGGATTCGCTGAGCGTGCTGGCCGATGTCAGACCAGTGGCGAGTGCGGACGCAGGTTCAACTACCTGTCCTTCTGACGGCGAACTGGCATTGTCACGCCCGAATTCCTTGCTCTTGTTGGTGTTGTAGGGCATAGCCCGGGCCAGCGCGTCGACCTCGGCGGTTTGTTGCGCAAGCGCTTCGATAGCGTCTATTGCAGCGAGGTCAATCGGCCGACCAGACCGCTTCTTGACGACCATCGGTTTTGGATCAATCTTTTTCATGGCTTTATCCTTCAGCCGCGAGCGGCAAGCAGAGCCGCCTTACGCGACGCCATGCGGGCACCGAGTTCAACGAGATCGATTGAACTGGCGTTGACCTTTGGAAACATCTCGGTCTGCTCTTCCTTGACGTGGTGTTCGACATACTCGGAAAGCACCTTGACTTTGGCGTCGTACATCTCGCCATCGGGCTCAACGCCTTCCAGCTGAGCGGCCAGATCCTTGATGCTGATGTGCTCAATCCTGGCTTCCGGTACCATCAGCTTGTCTTTCAATACCACCGTGACGGCCGGGTAAAAGATCTCTTCCTCGATCTGTGCATGCACGCTCAGGGCAGTACAAATCTCGGCAACGAGTGACTGCTTTTTCTTGCTTGAATCGGTGTTTTCGTAGTCGGCAAACAGACCGCTGACCGCTTTATGGTCTGCCCGTAGCAGTTGAATCGCGTCCTGTGCAGCGGCGGTCTTCGGCGTGGAGGTGGTTTTGGTAGTGGTAGTCATGGCAATTCCTATGTAATTGGGTAGGGAAGATGGGATGGTTAAGTGGCGTGCAATCAATGCACGAACAGCGCGATCAGAATGATGATCGGGATCGGTATACCGAGAAGCAGCAGCAAAAGTGAACGCATAGCGGTCCTCCTAAGGTTGAATGGTTGGATGGTTGATAGGTTGAATGGATCTAAGACTCAAGCGTCACGCTGCCGGCCACCAAAGGTTGCAGCCAGGCTGGCGACGAATGCCCCGATAAGCAGGGACACAAACATCCACAGTGCCGCGTAAGCCGACGCCTTGCGCGCCTTGTCGGCAGCATCTTTGGCGGCCACTTCGGCATTGTTCAACTTGGCCTGAGCACTCGCGTAAACGTCGGTCACGCGCTTTTCGGCGTCCTGCTGCGACAGCCCGGTGCGTTGAGCCACGAGTTGCCCGACGTACTGGATGTCGGCAGGCGGGAGTGCCTCGGAAGGGTTGACGTTCGTGAATATTCGACCAACCTCTGAGGCTTCATTTGCCATGGTGCGTTCGGACGCTGCGGCAGCAAGCGGAGCACTGCTGGCACTGGAAGCTTCAGTACCAGTAGCTTCGGCACTGGCGGTCTCAGCGCTCGCATTCCGACGAAACAGGGCGTCGACAAAATAAGCAATCGGCTCCCGCTTCTCTGACAACATCGGCGCCGATGCAGCGATCCCGCCCGCTGCGACGGTGGCTGTCTTGGCGACTCCATCGAGCACCGTTGCTCCGGCCTGAACGCCGCCGGTCAAGATGGAGCCGATCACTGTCGTCAGCAGTGCTGCCGTAGCCAGCGATGCCACCGCCCAGGCCAGAAAGCCATGCGCGGTGTCACGGAAATAGACCTCGTCGGTGTGCGTATCCATCCATCGGGTTCGCAGCCGGCCGGCCAGGTAGCCGCCCATCGCGGAAGAAAGCAACTGCGTGAGTGTCAGCCAGACGATGGTAGATACGCCAAAGCTCGCGGCGCTGATTCCTTCAAACGACCAGGGCGAAACCGATGACAGGCCTAGCCCGACGCCGAGCAACAGCAGGATCAGTGAGAGCGCAGCGCCCGCCGCAGCGCCTGCCACAATGGCACCCCACGATACGGCGCTACTTGCGGAATTTGCGGCATCGTTTTGGCCGTCGGCCAGCGCGTAGCCGCGTTCAAGGGGATCAAGAGGTAAGGTGGAAGTAATAGACATGGTGGTCCTTTCGATTAATGGTGCGAGGTTACTCACAGGTGCTCACGTTTCGCGCCCCGCGATGGGGCACAAGTTGCACACTAAGGTCACCCGAAATTGAGGTATGTGCGATGTCGCACGCAAGCGCATTGATTCTTGACCGGCCCACTCCGCCCGCAAGTTCAGTAGCCGAGCTGCGATGCGTGCTATGGAACGGCTTGCATGGTCGAGAGAATCCCGTTCCGTCAATTGAACACCACGTTGCCTCGGACTGATTAAGTTCCGCCGTACTGGCGAAAGTGACCGAAGGGAATCCAGAGCCCGGAATCCAGCGCGGGCGTGGATTCACTTCTGGTACTCCAGCGCTCGCCTCCGTGACGACTTCATGTTTGCCGGCCCGATCAATTCGAGATGCCGGCGCGCGCCACGTAATGTTTCCAAGCGGCCGCGCCAAGCTGAAGTCCATAGGTCAGTACCGCTCCGCCATACATCGAGACAAGCGTTCGCACAAGGCCAGGCCTGGACTGGCTGATTGGAGAGTCCGTGCGTTTTTCGACGCCTTTGACGCCTGGGCGAAGCAGGCGCGAAACAAGAAATGCCGAAACACCGGACGCAAGCGTTACAAGCGCCAACGTTGTTGGGCGCGCTATGGCAGCCCGCATGGCTGAGCGAGTACGTTCCACACTTTGTCGTACCCCTAGCCTGGACTGAACCAGGCGCGATTCGACCGCATCAATGGCAGCCTGGGCTGGAAGGCGGGTCATGTTGCGGACCTCGTGACCAAAGCAGTGCCCGCCAGCTGCCGTTTCGTTGCAGAGAAGAGTAAGTGACGGCTCAGACCCACGCACCAGTACAGCACACCGGCACCGGCAACCAGATTGACGGCGGCCACCACAATGACTGCTGTGATCGGAAGCATTCCAAGTGAAATCATCACCATCGCCAGCGCCGCCATCAAACCCGCCCACGCCGTTACGATGAAGATGGTGGCGATCAATCCGCCGACGATCATCCAGACCAGAGCCAGTCCGGCACGACGCGTCTCAAGTGACAGGAGTTCGAGAAAACCGGAAAGCGTTTCTCGCGCGAACGTGAGCAGCTTCGACAGTTCGTCAAACACACCCACAGGCGGCACCTGCGTCGCTACGCCAGGATCGCCCAACTGCGAATCAACTTTCATTGCCCGCTCCCACAAATGCTGCCGTTTTGATATCCAAGGTACTGACGATGCCCGTGAAGTCGAAGTGCACACTTCACGGGGCGTCGTTCAGTGGCGAATCAAGCGGCTAAGCAAAATGCCCGCGACAAGGGCTACGCCCACTGACATCAGCGGATTCGCGGCAATATAGGAGGACGTATCCGTAACCAGCTTCTTCTGTGTGGCTCTCAGACTCTCGCCCTGCTCACCGATCCAATCGACCGCCGGCGCGGCTGATGCGGCGGCCTTATCGACTACCTGATGTGCCACTGCGGCCACCTGCTCGATTGCTGGCTTGACTCGACGCGCTGCACCATCTGCGGCGTCAGCGATGGAGCTGACAGCGGCGTGAGCACCTGCTGTTGTCTTGGTCAGAACGTCGTCACGACCTGAGTTTCCAATAGTGTTGGGGGTATTTCCAAAAGTTGCGTTTTCCATGTGGTTCTCCCGCGAAAGGATGGGTACAAGAATGAATGCGACGGTTTGCGTCGCGAAATTGAACATCATTGATTGCAGATGCCAGCAAAGAATACTCAGCTGGCTGGTGCCGATCTGTGCGTTGTCACACACAAATCGGGTACGCAAGGTCCACCCTTAAACGTGCGCTCCAGCCAATGCGATCCGAGGTGAATTCCATCGATCCGACGAATCAGCCCAGGATTGCTTTGCGGTATCGATGGAGTCAAGAGGTGCTTCAAGAACGAATCACATGGCTAATCAGGATGCCGGCAAGAACCGCCACGCCAACAGACATGAGCAGATTTGCGGGTTCATATACGGCAGCATCCATGCCCCGCCTCTTTTCGATGACTTTCCTGCGTTCTCGCTCGCCAACCCGAGGCACAGCCGGCGCAGCTGGCCTAGGTAATGGTTAACGCCGACGATGTCGGTTGGGCACGGCGCCACAGGCCAGCTTTCGAGTTCGTCCTTGGTGATGCCGTTGCCGCGGAGATAGTCCCACAATGGATGCGAACAGCTGATCAAGCATGTTTTCGAACATGCGCGTTTAGCCGCATTTTGGCATCGCCAGCTCGCCGGCGATTCGGGCGGAAACGGAACCTCGATAACTATTGCTCCGGCCCGGTGAAGTAGAAAGTCTCCGTCATACCGGCGAAGGCCGGTATCCAGTAACGGCGCTGGCTAGAACCACTGGACCCCGGCCTTCGCCGGGGCGACGACTTAAAGCATAATCGGGCCGGATCAATAAGGGCCAGGCACCGATATCGGCAGGGTGAGCAAAGCTGCGTTGATCGTCGCAGGTGAAGCGCCAGGCGCCATTCAGGGAAACCCAGTCCTGGCGTTGAAGTTGCGGACGGCGATAGCCAAATGTCACGACGGACTCCTGATTCGCGTTGATTTCCGGGGAGGTCATTGCGGGCCGCGGAAGCGAAGCCCAGATGTGGATTGTTTGCTGGGCATCGGTCCTGGCAACGCTGCGGACGCGGATACTTGGCTGCTGGTAGCCTTTGGCGTTCCGCCCAAGAGACTTGACACAACGCGTTTCGGCGGCTGCCCGGGCTGTTTCGCTTTCGAACCGTGTTCGTGTGCGTAAGCCCAGGTGAATTCGGCCCCAAGCAGAAAGATCTGCGCCGCGAAATAGACCCACAGCAACACCACGACCAGCGAACCGGCCGCACCGAAACCCGATGCGACGCCGCTTTTTCCGAGATACAGGCCAATGAGGAACTTGCCGATTTCGAATAGTAGTGCCGTCACTGCCGCGCCGATCCAGACATCGCTCCATGCGATTCTGGCGCGTGGCATGAACTTGTAGATCATCGCAAAAAGTACGGTGGTAAATGCGAAAGATATGCAGAAATCAATCGCCTGAAAAATCGCCTCCCAGCCGGCGAAGGTGCCGTCCCACCACTTGCCGACGGCGGCGATCGCCGCGCTGATTACGAGCGAAACGACGAGCAGGAATCCCAGGCCAAGTACCAGGCCGAATGAAAGCAGACGTGTTCGCAGCAGGACGACGATGCCGATCTGTTTTTCTTGAGCGGGGACGCGCCAGATACGGTCGAGGTCACTCTGCAATTCGGCGAACACTGTCGTTGCACCGATTATCAGCATGATCGTACTGATGACGATGGCAAAGATTCCTTGTGCCGGCTCACTGGTGCTTTTCAGAAGCCCTTGCACCGCCGTGGCGCCATCGCGTCCAATCAGCCCTTGTATCTGTGCAACGATTTCACCGCGTGCGGCTTCCTGGCCAAACACAAGGCCGGCGATAGCGATGACGATGATGAGTAGTGGGGCAATCGAGAACAAGGTGTAGTACGCCAGGGCGGCGCCCATGCTCGGCGCGAAATCGTCGATCCACGCGTTTGCCGATTTGCCGATCAGGCTCCCAATCTGTCTAAGATTCATGACGCGCTCCCGCTGTCGGTTGGGCAGTTTCTCGCCACCATCTGATCGTGCAGTGGTGATGCGGGCGGCGGTAATGCCGCCGCCCGCGGCATTACCTATTTAACGATTGCCGATGCGATCCCAAGCATCACGCGTGGCATGACGTGCTTGAGCCCATTCAAGACTTGATGCACCACGCGCGCCATCCCAGTCGCGCGACAGATCACCTTCGACATCGTCGAAGCTGCGACCCGGGTATTTGGCGTATGAACTCACACCGTAGCCGAAGGCTGGGCCATAGTCGTCGAAGCTGGTGGCGTTTTGGGCATACGGCCGTCCTTTGAAGTTGTCGCGCCAATAGGCCGCTTCACTCGTCGGATCAACCACCCCGTCGACGCCCGTGCCGGGCATGCGTTCGTCGTCACTCACGCTGGCTTCACCGGTGCTGGTGATGTCTGTCGCCCCAGCTTCTTTCATGATGTCTTTGACGCGATCGACAACATCTCCATCCGCGGTATGCGCCGAAATGAGGATGTTGCCTTCCTTGATTTTGGTTTCGTATTGCTTGGCTTCAAATTCAGGAATACCCAGGCCAATCAGGGCGCCGGTGATGCCACCGATGGCTGCGCCAACGGCCGCACCACTAAGTGCCGCCATGATCGGACCGGCCGCAATGAACGGGCCGACGCCCGGAATGGCCAGTGCGCCGATGCCGGCGAGCAGTCCCAGCACACCACCGGTAACACCGCCTGCACTGGCGCCGATGGCGGTACCTTCCGGTGCTTTAGTGTTGTGCTCGTGCGCAAAATCACGGCTGCCAGTTTTATCCGGAAACAGGACGGACACGTCGCTGGTGGGAATGCCGGCTTGATTCAAACATTGAACAATGGTTTCGGCTTGATCTTCGGTCTTGGCAAGACAGATTACGGTTTTTGACATGATGTTTTCCTTTTAAGAACTATTTGACTTGCAATTGGTTGTCGATGCTTTTGATGCCGGGCATGGGTTTAACCAAGACGCTGATCCTTTCCAGCTCGGCGGTGGTCTTGACCGGACCGCGTAAGGTCACATTGCCGTCACGGGTAATGACCTTGATGTTCTTTGCATCCATGGAAAACTCGCCTTTCATCAGTGCCTGGCGAATCTCTTGAGTAATCTTCAGATCAGACGGGTTGTTCATCTGATCCATCGGCGTCAAGGTCTTGTCGTCCCGGTCACGTTTGTTGATGCCGGTGTTGTTGGCGTCGACGTCATGCACCAGGGGCTTTGCCGTTACTGCGGGATCGGTTGCTGCCGTTTGGGTTGCTGCCGTTTTTGTCGCTGCGATTGCCAGATAGGGTGTCAATATCAGGCAGGCAGAGAGAATCATCTGTTTCTTCATGCGATTAACCTCACTTACAGGGTTGAAAAAATCAGCCTGGCTTCAGGATGATTCAGTTGCCGCTGCGGCAAGAAGCTTGCCGCGTACTTGGGTCCTGCTCTTTAGAGTTCACGTGCACACCTTTTGGTGCTCTGGGAGGTGTTGTGCGGCTCGGACCCTCTGTTGCTAACAGACGAACAGATCTCGCCACCGCCGGCCGCACCAGGCCTTTACCAGAGCACTCAGTTTTCGCTGTAGGCCCGCAAGCGTATGTACGCTGTCGCGCATTGCAGCCGATTTACTTCGGGGAAAGCGGGAAAGGAATTCACCAGAGCGCTTGCCGCCTTGTTGAGGCCGCGAGCCGCTCATTTTAGTTACGACGAGACCTGGCACGTAGCAATCCCCCGGCAGAGCCGGGGAACTCCCTTGGTTGTTAGCCAACATAGCGGGCAAAGTGATGTAGTGACGAGGTAGTACCCAGCAAGTAAGGACGAGGACATCTGCGACCAAACACTGCTATCAAACGTGGGATCAGTTACTTGTGCGCAATCGATCCAATTTGCTCGCCAGAGAGGCGGCCGACAGTTCTCCCAGATGGCTGTCCACCAACTGTCCGCTGGCGCCGTAGAACAATGTGGTCGGCAGTGCAGTCGAGCCGATGGCGCGACCCAATGCCGTCTCCGCGTCGAGCAGGACGTTGGCCAGTTCCAGGCGGCCGACGCTCAGATAGCGTTGGGCGGCGGTGCTGTCTTCACCCTGGTTGGCGAAGACAAATGTAACGTCTTTTTCTCGCTGTTGTGCCGCGGAGAGAACGGGCATTTCCCGGCGACACGGCGGGCACCAGCTGGCCCACAGATTGACCACCATCGGCTTGCCCTTGGCGATCAAGACGAGATCGGTCGGCGCGCCGGCCAGCGTCGCTAAAACGACCTTTGGCAGGCCCGGTCTGGAGGCCTTGTCCAAGGAACTCATCACGCCAAACAGGACACCCCAGACCAGCACCCCTGCCGTCAACCCCCACAACAGCGGCCCGCGCAGGACGGGCCGACGCCAGCCACGCCAGAGCGCCACGGCGATCGCCGCCAGCAGCCCGGCCCACAGGTTGAAGCCACCATCGCGGATATCGAGCATCGACCAGGGAGCATTCCAATACACGTCAAACCAGAACGCAATGAAAGTCAGGCGTGCCGCCAGCAATGCGGCCCACAACATGTCGACCAGGGTATTACCAATGCCGATTTTCTGAGCCCGACCGAGCAAGTGACCAACGCCAGCGGCCACCAGTGAGGCGGCAAACAAAAGCAAATGACTGGTCTGTACGGCGAAGGGACCCAGGTTAACGTTCAGCATCTTCGACTTCTTCGTTTTGTCTGCGCCAGTCTAGCGAGAATTTCATCGGCACTGACGGCAATCCGATCACGCGGCAGCCGTATTGCTGTCTTTGTATTTGCCAACCGAATCCTTGATGGCGGCGCGTGCACTCTCGGTTTCCTGCTCGTTCCTGGTCTCGGCGACCAACACCACCTGACCACTCTTGATCGCATCGCCGATCAGGTCTGAAAGCCAGCCTTCCTTGTTTCCGGAACCCGCTGTGGTGCCCGCTGCGGCGCCGATCAAGCCGCCAAGGCTGGCACCCCAACCGATCAGCACGAGTGGTGCAACCAAGGGGCTGGCGACGAACAGCGAAACGCTCGTCGCGGCGAGCGCGACAGTACCAAGCGCGCCGATGCCGGTGCCAACCGCGGTACCGATTGCACCGTCGACCAAGACGTCCTTCAGCATACCGTCACTCTTCGCTTCCTGCGCTGGCGACGATGAAGCGGAGTCGGCCGTGTAGACGTGCATCTGCTCTCGCGGCAAGCCTTGCTCGACAAGCACGGAGAGTGTGCGTTCAGCGTCGTCACGGTGGGTAAAAAATCCTGATACATGGTGGCGATATTCGTTCATGGTGCGTCTCCTGGACGTAGCCCGTGCAAGACGGGTGAAAGTGGAGTCTTTCCAAGTGAACGGGATGTGTCTGTACGACATCGCACGTAGAAAACCCGACAGTGTCCTATTGCTCCTCCTTGCAAGAGCCGGGCCGCAATGCGCGAGAGCGCACAGAGACTTTCTTGGCCAAGCGCGAAGATTGCTTCGTCCGGCATCCGTCCGGCGGTTGACGGTTCTATTGCGAGAAACTGTTGAATGTCGATATGCATCGGTACTTCAGGCTGGAGCTACGATCACTGGCATGGCGTGATCTACCCACACGGCATTTATCCTCGCGAACGTCTCGGTCATTATGCGCAGCGTTTTCACACGGTAGAGCTCAATAGCAGCTACTACCATTGGCCAGGCGATTCTTCATTCCGCTCGTGGAAAAGGCGTCTTCCGGAAGGCTTTAATCTGAGTATCAAGGCGCCAGGATTGCTTACTCACGTCCAACGGCTGTACGGGCCTGAACGTTGGCTTGAACGTATTCACAAGAGCCTTCTACTGCTGGGCGATCGCTTGGGAGTTCTGCTCGTGCAACTCTCGCCACTGCAGATGTACGACCATGCGCGTCTAAAGTATTTCCTCGAACAACTACCGCCCGATATGAGGGTTTGTCTCGAGTTTCGCCACCCTTCGTGGCACCGGGATTCGGTGTTTGAGCTCTTGGAGCGGCATGGAGCGGCTTACTGCGTGATGAGTGGAGCACATCTTCCGTGTCTGCTGCGTGCAACCGCGGATTTCGTCTATGTGCGACTGCATGGTCCCGATTCGCAACACCTGTACCGAGGCTCGTATTCCGATGACAATCTCGGCTGGTGGTCGGAGCGGATCCTTGAATGGATTGGGCAGAAACGAGACGTTTTTGTCTATTTCAACAATGATGGCGAAGGCCATGCGGTCAGAAATGCCAGTACCCTGAAAGCCATGATCAGCCACCAAAATGGGGAAGCTGGCCAATCTTAACTGGCGAACAGGTTTTCGCCGTTTCGTCCCTGCCAAGGAGAGCGCACGAATGGATAAGGATAATCTTGCATTGGTGGCCGTCGAGAGATTTTACAAAGATCGTTCCTTACGACTCGGTGCCATCAATGGACCTCTGGTTCGAGTAGTAAGCGTGTCACTCAATCCTGACGGAGGTGGATTGATTGATGCGACTATTGTTGGTGCTGACGGTAAAGAGTGTGTTGTGCCAATGGCCAGCCTATTTGACGCCGTGTCGCCACAGTAGCCACCGCGTAAATCCGATTGCCCTCCAGTTGTAGTCATCAGGTCGACATGCACCGTAACATCAGAGTCATGTAAACGTAGCGTGCGCAATAGCATTCAGGTTGTTCCGAAAGCAAACATCGGCAGAATCTGATCTGCGACAGGCATTAGTCGTTTCTTCGGTAAAATCTACAATTCTTGGTATTCTTGGTACGTTGGTGTCAGCCATACTGACGGCAAGCCTTGCCCGGCATTCAGGTATTGCAGTGAGGCAGAATAGGCAGTTACCTTCCGAGTTCTTGCTAGTGATGTTCAGGGACGCACCTCGCTCTGGACATTCTCCTGAACGGTTTCAGCGACATAGATAGTCAGAAAGAACTTTTTATGGGTCATGCGCTGATTGTTGAAGACGATGTGGACGCGGCGGCGATGATGGCCGCCATTATCGCCCGTGAGAAATTCACGGTAGCCACCGCCCATTCCTTGCGTGACGCGCGCAGGCAGATTGCACTGCAAGCCCCCGACCTGATTCTGCTTGACCTGGTGCTGCCGGATGGCAATGGAATGGACTTGCTGCAGGATAGCGATCTGGTGGCGCAATCGGAAGTTGTCTTGATGACCGGACACGCCAGTCTGGAAACTTCAATCCAGGCTCTGCGTCTTGGAGCGGCCGACTACCTCGTTAAACCGGTCAACATCAAACACCTGAAAGGCATTCTGTCACGTGTAATGCGCCCGGCCAAACTCAAAGCCGAGGTCGCTACCCTCTACGCCGAATGGGAAAAAGGCGGCTATTTCGGACCACTGGGGGGCCGCTCCGACGCGATGCAACAGGTCTACCAACAAATTTCGCGCGTTGCCGGTACGTCCGTGACGGTATTCGTGACGGGAGAAAGTGGTACCGGGAAGGAAGTTGTTGCGCATCTTGTGCATGACTTGTCACGCCGTCGCGCGCAGCCGTTTCTTGCCGTTAACTGTGGAGCAATCTCGCCCAGCTTGATCGAGAGCGAGATATTTGGCCATGAGAAGGGCAGCTTTACGGGCGCCGAGCGCCAACATCAGGGGTTCTTTGAGCGCGCGCATGGCGGCACCTTGTTTCTGGACGAAATTACGGAAATGCCACTGGAACTTCAAGTAAAGCTGCTACGTGTGCTTGAAACCGGCACCTTCATGCGGGTTGGCTCGACAGTGCTTCAGGATACCGACGTGCGCTTGATCGCGGCGACCAATCGTCCGCCGGAACAGGCCGTTGACAGCGGTCAGCTGCGGGAGGATCTCTTTTACCGGCTCAACGTATTCCCCATCGCGCTGCCGCCTTTGCGCGAGCGAAGCGACGATGTGCCGCTGCTTGGAGAACACTTTCTCGCCGGTGTGGGCGCCAAGGAAGGCCAGTCCAAACGCTTCACGCCTGCGGCCCTCGACCGCCTGGTCGCCTACCGCTGGCCTGGCAATGTGCGCGAGTTGCGTAACGTCGTCCAACGGGTTTACGTGATGACGTCCGGTGAACTGGTCACTGACGAATGGCTTCCCACCGATGGCCCCGTTGCGCCCGTTTCTGTTCCGCCTCGTGTACCCGCGGCCGCAATCCGCGGAAATGTGGACGTTGCCGGCATTACCATCCCCTTGGGCACCTCGATGGCCGACGCAGAGTGTCTGCTGATTCTTGCCACCTTGCAGCACTTCAATAATCAGAAAGAACATACGGCGGCGGTTCTCGGCATAAGCCTGAAAACACTTTACAACCGTCTGAAGGAATATGCCGGCAACAAGTCGGGTGGTGAGCTCAATCTGAACAAGGCGCCGCTGCGCCGCGAGGGCGACACCTAATTCACCTGGATGGCGGATGGTAGCCCGACTTGTCGGGCGCGGCGCTTGCTTCGCGATTTGGACTGACTCAAATTTATTCGAGGCAACCCATGAGAACGTTCGCTTGCGTCTGCGGCAATCCAGTCTTCTTTCAAAACACCGCCTGCCAGCATTGCGGCCGCACCCTCGGCTTTCTCCCCGACAGACTGCAGATCGTCGCAATCGAGCCAGCCGGCCAGGATCTCTACCGCGCAGACCAGACCACACCGAGTGAAGGCCAGTATCGGCAGTGCAACAACTATCGTTTCGAGCAGGTCTGCAATTGGCTCATTGAGGCCGACGATCCGTCAATCTTTTGTCGTGCCTGCCGCCTTAACCACATGATTCCTGACCTGACGGTGGCCCAGAATCGGGAGCGTTGGTACCGCACCGAGAACGCCAAGCGTCATCTGCTCTATTCCCTCTTTCGCCTGACGCTACCAGTGGTCGGACGTGACGAAGACCCGAAAAGCGGGCTCACATTCGATTTTCTGGATGACCCGGCGACTGGTCAGAAGGTCTATACCGGACATGACAACGGCCTCATCACGATCAACGTCGCGGAGGCCGATGATAGCCGGCGGGAACAGACCCGCGAGAGCATGGGTGAGCGATACCGCACTCTACTCGGACATTTTCGCCACGAAATCGGTCATTTCTACTGGCAGCAACTCGTTGCCGAAACGCGCTGGATATCGGAATTCCGAACGCTATTCGGCGACGAAAGGGCGGACTACGACGATTGCATGAATCGTCACTACGCTGAGGGTGCTCCGACTGATTGGCAAACCCGCTTCGTTAGCGCCTATGCCTCGTCGCATCCGTGGGAGGATTGGGCAGAGAGCTGGGCACACTACCTGCACATCACTGACACACTCGAAACGGCAGCCTGCTTCGAGTTGACAGTGCGTGGCACCACCATCCAGATACCGCCGCTTCTACTCGACCTGCGGTCACAGCCAGCGCAGCGCTCTATTTTTGATCAACAGATGGCAGCTTGGGGCCTCGTTACCGTTTCCATGAATGCCATAAGCCGGAGTATGGGGATGCCGGATCTCTATCCGTTTGTGCTCAGCACTACCATTTACGACAAGTTCTATTTCATACACCGCGTCATTGCGCAGACGCGGTCTCGCGCTCGTCGTCGGTCCTTGCATTGATAGGATTGGCGGCTCAAGAGGGTGTCTCTGTTTCAACGCGCTTTCCACGTTTTTCCCGCGTAATCCCGCCGTATCGGGATGCTCGTTCAGGCGATAGAGGCGGCGAATCTGTCGCTTGGCTAAGCAACAGATTCGCCGCCACTTTGAGCGACGCAGGTAGCCATTCAACTCACCCTAATTCATGCCTGATCGAAAGCACCACGAATGAGCAAAATGGCAGAAACCTAGATCAGCGGATCGTCATAACTGCGGGGAGTCGTTCCATAGTAAGAATGAATACCCTCAGCCCAGGACGGGTCAGCCATGTTAGGCCAATTGTCCTTGTCGAATCCTGGAGCACTTTCGAGACGTTCCTTGTCCACCTTCAACACGAAGCGCTTATTCTCTGTGTCGAGTTTCAGTGCTTCCCATGGCACCGCAAAGAGCTTATCGCCCATGCCAAGAAATCCACCGTAGGACAGCACGGCATAACTGACTTGGCCGGAACGCATGTTCAACATGATTTCCTTAATGTCGCCAATATCTTCGTCCCGATGATTGTAAACATCGTTTCCGTTGAGGGTGTCTGCGCCCATCAACTCCGGGCCAGGTCCCTCACCAGAGGGGTTCCCGTACATGCCATAGGTGTCGCGTTCTTCGTAGTTCATAAACTTCTCCGTTAAATAAGTTGCCGCCTCAAACAATGGGTGACGGCTTTGCCGTCTGAAGCATCAAAGCAATCAGCGCGGACTCATCGTCCTCAGGGCCGCGTTGTATGACGAATGCTCACGTGATGCTATCTTTCGTCCAGTTCGTCCCTGATGTTTTCTTTCGTGTCACCATAACTCGACTGCGCTTTTCCTTTCGTATTCTGGATCTTTCCTTTCGCCTCCAGCCGCTTGCTGCCAACAATCTTGCCGGCAACTTCCTTTGCCTTGCCCTTTGCTTCTTCCATACGACCTTTCGCTTGATCCTTGTTCATGGTGTTCTCCTTGAGATGAGTGGTAGATTCGGGGCGCCGAACTTGTAATCATTCGCTCCCGTTGAAAAGACTAAGCAGGCATTCCGATCCGCTCTGTACGGTATCGCTCACAAATCACTCAAAAAATGAAGGCACCAAACACGCCAGCTACACCGTCGCGCCCGCTATGGAGACGTATTGGGCTACCGCTTGCCGAACTGCTCATACCTCAGCGCGCTGCTCTGCGTGGTCGAACGGTTGCTGTCTATCGACTGTCTTGGTGTCATACGGCTTTGGGCGCGAAAGTATCGGCCCGATGACTTGTTGAAGTACAAGCAAATCGTGGATTCGGCTGGCGTTGCATTTGGCGCCACGATACTGCCGTTCAAGAAGCTCACGTACGGGGATTGGCAAGAGCTTTTGCATTGCAGCGCGATACTCAGATACGATCTTTTCCTCCATCCGAGCGCACTCTCTCAAAATGGCCCGGTCGACATTTTCCGTGAAGATGATACGGAGGGTGAGCTTGGCGCGATGCAGTGCCGACGATGCTCTGGATCTTGGGGATACGGCCCCACCGAGGAGCTTTTGTAACGCACACCTGCACTGCCGGCAATTGTCAGCAAGGGAAACAAGAATCAACGAAAGCTCCTTGGATTTAACGTGCTGTGCGCTGTAGTAGAAGCCAAGCTCACCGTGATCACATATTTGAATCAGGCGCTTAAGCAACCGAGTAATTTCCTGTGTCTTCATCGTCATCTCCAGTTCAGCGGCATAAGAGGTGTAGTTCCCATAAGATGCAAAGAACGGGCCCAGGACAGCCGGGAATGGTGTCGACCAAGGTGTTCGGCACGACCCCCGGCCTGATTTCAACTCCTTTCAGTGCGCCGGTGCCTTGCATCTGACCCCGTGACCCTACGACTCAGCGTTTCTTATGGGCGGACGTGCGAGCGAATCGGTAAAACTTACAGTAATTCTTGCAGTAACAAGGCGCAATTGGCGAACCTTGTCTGGGAAATGGATACTGGGGAATACAGGGTAAGCCGACTCAAGAGTTGGGCACGGCGTAGAAGGCGCCTGAGGCGAGGTCATCTGTAACCCGCCCGCCGCTTCACGGCGGCACCGAGCTATGCCGTACACGTGGGGCCGGGCATGGCAATTGCGTACCCCCGGTCGAGCCGTCGCAATATGACGATCGTCAGAGAAGCGGCATTCGAATCACAACTTTCGGAGAATACCCATGCCAGCCACTAGCCTGAGTACTTATCGCCCACAACGGAACTACACGGTTCCCGTACGCACATTTCCTCATGCATCCATCGAGCAGGTGTCCACGCGCAATCACATTTTGACGGCGCTCCCCGCAAACGTCCTGGAGCGCATTTCTCCGCATCTTGAGCTCATTGAATTCGAGCAAGGAACAGTGATTTATGAGACGGGAGCACCGATCACGTACATTTACTTTCCAGTAAACGCGATCATTTCATTGCTGCATATGATGGAAAACGGCGATACGGCGCAAACGGCCATGGTAGGCCCTGAAGGAATGGCCGGCGTTTGGGCTTTCATGGGCTGCCAATACTCACCGAGCCGCGCCACCATGCAAGTTTCCGGCCAAGTTCTGAAGCTGCCAGCGCACCTTCTCACGTACGAATTCAAACACAACCCCCAAGCGATGCAGACGCTGCTTCGCTACACTCAAACCTTGTTTATTCAGTTCTCTCAAACGGCTGTTTGCAATCGCCATCACTCGATCGAGAAGCAGGTTTGTCGGTGGTTGTTGACTACGCTGGATCGTCGACCGGTCAGGACCCTTTTTGTGACGCACGAACTTATCGCCCGCATGCTGGGTGTTCGGCGCGAAGGAGTTACCGAAGCGATGCGGAATCTGCAGCAACTTGGCGTCGTGGTTTGTAGACGCGGTCAAGTCTTGGTCAACGACCGCCGGATGCTGGAACAGCATGTTTGCGAATGTTATGCGACCGTCCAGGAACAAACCCAGAAACTGGTCGTCTCTAGTATTAACTGAGCGCAACTGAAGCAAACAAGGAAACCGACAATGATGAACGGCATTCGTTTTACCAACCCCGACACTTTGCTGGCGTTATTCTGGATGGGCCGGTGGCGTACAGCTTCAGGAAGTGCCGCCGGAGGCTCGATCGGCTACGTCCCACGACAGGCAAACATACCAGCAACCCCCCCATACAACCCGGAAGCTCCACCAGCGCCCGACTCACCCATCAAACCCTACGTCCCACACATCCCGGATGAGCTTCCGCAGGAGACTCCTCCCGAAATTGAAGAACCTCCTCCCGACGTTATTCCGGTGCCCGTCCGAGAACCGCCTCGTGCTCGACAAGAGGCACGGCGGGCGTAGCGTTGGTTGACGTATGGGATGAAAGACAATCGATTCACACTGCGGACTTTTATTCCGGTTATCGTTGACCAGGAAAACGCCTCAAACGAAACGACACCGCCCAACGCGACAGAAGGTTAAGCAATGCTAGCAATGCAGGGAAGCTCATGAACGAAAGCGCATTTTCGCGCAAGCCCTTGCTTAACTGGCCTCGCGCTTCGCTGCGCACGTACTTGATCGTCACGATACTACTTGCCGTTCTCCCCCTGTCGGGGATGATGACTTATCAGATATTTGCTGCCATCGAAGGTCAAATCGCGCGTATAAATGAGAACACTCTGCGTAGCGCCACGGCGCTTGCTCAACGCGTGAATCAAGAACTCAATTCCACCGCCGAAGTTCTGCAGACCCTTTCCTACTCCGAATCGCTCCAGCACGACCAACTCAAGTTTTTTGAAGAGACCCTGCGCAGCCGCCCGCTTGGGCGTCAGAATTGGAGCGGAATCTACCTCTTGTCACTGGCCGGCGACGTGATTTTCGATACCGCCTCAAGTGGTGTCCGATCCTATTCCTCAGAACGCCCCATGGCTGAGTTATGGAAGCGGCCTATCGCCGAACAGGTGCTCGTCTCGCACCTCCTCGGCGGCGATCACGGGGATGTCTTCGGCACTACGGTCGAGGTGCCGGTCAGGGTAGGCGGTGTGCCACGGTATCTGCTTGGCGCACACCTGCCCATTTCAACGTGGCGCAACCTGATTGATGGGCCAGACCTTAGCGCGCAGGTTACCGTAAGCCTGGTCGATGGCAGCCATCACATGATCGCGCGCAGCCGCGACAACGACGTCTACATCGGCAGGGTGCGCCCGTTCTTTAATCAGAAAATGATGAACGGGCGTTCGTCGGGTAGCGGACGGCTCAAGACGCTTGATGGGACTCTCGTTTACTCAGCGTGGGATACGGTAACCCTATCCCGCTGGACTGTTGGCGTGGGTGTGCTGGCCGAACCGATCGATGCGGCCCGTATCCGAGCCATTGTGTTTGCCGTGATGACCGCCGCAGGGTGTCTGCTGCTGGGTCTCCTTTGCGCACTTATAATCACGCGGAAAGTGACGTACCCGCTTAAAAAGCTGGCCGCCAATGATTTCACTGCGCCCACCGAGACAATCGTGGTACACGAGATCAGTCTTCTGCGCGATTCCCTGGTCGCCGCCGAAGTCCAAAGTCAGGCGACGCAAGAAAGACTCAAACGCAAGCGCGATCTCTTGCAGAAACGAGCCAGCGAGTTCGAAACCTTGTTCGCGAATATCCCTATTGGCCTTGCTTTCGCTCAGGATCAGCGGTGCGAAGTGGTGACCTACAACGCGGCCATGGAAAAACTCATCGGCGGGACGGGCGTCGTGAGCCGAGAAGCGGTCCATATGCTTCACAACGGTCAACGTTTGGCCCCTGAGGACCAACCCCTGCAACGCGCGGCGGCCTTTGGCACCCGAACCCACGACATGGAACTCGAAATTCGAGCAGACGGTCGGCCGCCCGCCGTTGTCATCGTCAGTGCTGTACCCCTATTGGAAAGCGATGGGCGTTCGCGCGGCGCCATTTGTGCCACGGTCGATATCACCGAGCGCAAGACGGCAGAGGCACGACTGGTGGATGCTGAGGAAGGCTTGCTCGAGAGCCAGAGACTGGTGAAACTGGCACAGGAGGCCGGGCATGTTGGCTTTTTCCAGTATCAGTTCGAGAAAGATGAGCTGAGCTTTACCCCGGGTTTGGTGCGACTCTTCGAGCTAGGCGATGACGATGCTCATGGAAGCATTTACGCGTGGATTCGGCATATCGACCGTAGCGACTGGTGGCGAGTATTGCGCAGCTTGCGACAGGCATTCAGGGACGGCAGGGAAATCGAAACGCTCAGTTATTGCGTCCATTTGCCCGATGGCAATGCTCGTTGGCTAACCACGCGTTTGCAGATCATTTATGTCAGTGACGGCTGGCCGCGGCGCATGGTCGGTATCACCCTGGACATGTCGGAGCAGAAGAAAGCCGAAAACGAGCGCACCGCGCTCATTGCCAGTGAACAAGCCGCGCGCATGGAAGCTGAAAAAGCCAATCGCGCCAAGGACGTCTTCCTGGCCATGCTCGGTCACGAGTTGCGCAACCCCCTCTCGGCCATTACCGCGGCCATCGAAGTGCTCAACCAGAGCGGCCCCACGTCAGAGCTGGAAACCAGCGCACGCAGGATCCTCGGCCATCAGACACGCAATCTGGTACGCATGATGGATGATCTGCTCGATGTCGCACGGGTCATATCGGGTCAGGTGATACTGACTTGCCACCGCCTCAATCTGGCGACAAAAGTACGACATGTCCTCGACACTCTGGAAATGGCCGGTCAACCTGACCAGCATCATCTGATACTCGATCTCCAGGAAGTGTGGATTGACGCGGACCCGACACGCATTGAGCAGATCATCACCAACCTGGCGATCAACGCGATCAAGTACACGCCAGCGGGGGGGAGCATCCAGATTCGAGTGGCACTCACCGACGGCAGAGCATTGCTGGAAGTGAGCAACTCCGGGCCCGGTATTCCACTGGAACTTCTGCCCCGGATATTCGATTTGTTTGTCCAGGGCGATCGCACGCTGGACCGGCGCGACGGGGGGCTGGGCATCGGACTCAGTCTCGTGCGCAGTCTCGTGGACGCGCACGAAGGCCGCATCACCATCGAGAATGCCAGTCCAGGAACGGTCGCCCGGGTCTATCTTCCTGCCACTGAGGCACCTCCTCTTGCCAATCCATCGGCACATTTGCCCGCGTCGCGCCGGTTCCGCATTGTCGTAATTGAAGACAACGTCGATGTGTTGGAAGCCCTGAGTAGTCTCCTGAAAATCGAGGGTCACACGGTTTGGACTGCCACCGACGGCGTCAGCGGTCTTGCGCTGTTGCTGAACGTGCGCCCGGACGTCGCCATCGTTGACATTGGCCTTCCGGGAATTTCCGGTCTCGAGGTGGCCAAACGCAGCAGGGCCGGCGGTTACCCCGGGAAGATGGTGGCTTTATCGGGCTATGGGCAACCGTCCGATATAGCGCTAGGACATGCCGCTGGGTTTGACTTGTACGTACTTAAGCCCATCAACTTCCAGAAACTGCACACCATCCTGAGCAGCGACTAGGCTAGCCTCGCCCCAAGCGTGACGATGAGACCCGGACAACAGGCCAGCTAGTGACGTGGCAAACGTACGGTAAAAGTCGTTTCCGAGTTGTCCGAACGTGCCTCTATGTCGCCACGGTGAGCTCTGACAGGCACCGAGGTAACGTCCGGCAGTAGTCCATCGTACCTACTTCGGCGCGAAGCTGGGTGGAACGCCCAAGCCACGATTGACGCGTTCTTTAACTGGACTGAGCATTCGTTCATTCACCTTGCCATCCTCCAACGTCACCTGCGCACCGGTGATGAGGTAGCCGGTTCAGAACCACTAGATGCGCATGGTAGTTCTCAGCATTCATGGCCATAAAAATAGATTTTGTCCCGACCATTTTCTTTGGCACGATACATGGCTTGGTCGGCCAACTTCAGAATCTCTTCTTCGGTGTGCTCGTGGTTCCGAAAAAGTGCGACACCGATGCTCGCCGTGCACTGGTGTTCGATGGGGGCTAGAGAGCCGTCAGCCGCCTTGGTCGCTAAGACAAAGGGGGCGGAAATGGCATCCCTGACCTTCTCTGCAACCCGCTCAGCCAAGGTGACCGACGGCGCATGGTCCCTATCGAGTTCTCCGAGGAGAACGATGAATTCATCCCCACTGAATCGTGCGACGGTATCCATTTCCCGGACGCAACCGGTGAGCCGTGCGGCCGCCTGAATTAGAAGCTGATCCCCCGCACTATGCCCGTGGCGGTCATTGACCGATTTGAAATCATCAAGGTCCAGAAACATCAGGGCACCGTAACGGCCATTGCGATTACTCGTCGACATGGCCTGCTGCAGCCGGTCGTTGAGGGTCTGGCGGTTCGGCAGTTGGGTGAGCGCGTCATGGTAAGCCAGATGGTGAATCTTCTGGTCGGCTTCGTGGCGATTCGTCACGTCATTGGAAACAATAACAACCCGCTTGGATCGCCCCTCTTCGTCGCGGATGACGCATCCCCTCGATTCCATCTGACGGATAGCCCCATCCGGCATCAGGAAGCGGTATTCGAGGGGCTGTCCCACGCCAGAAGCCACCGCTTCATTGAACGCCTGCTTTACTCGCAGGTAATCGTCAGGATGGACGTTTTCGAAGGAATTCGTACCGACAAGGGGTTGATCACCAAGCAGTCGCGCATAGGACGGGCTGTTATAAATGCGCCGACCCTGAGTGTCGAGCACCGCGATAAACCCATCGATGTTCTCCGCAATTAGACGAAAAAATTCCTCCTGGTCGCGCAGTGCTGCCTCACTCTGCTTGCGTTCGGTGATGTCCTGTATCAAACCGCGAAGTTCGACCACCTGACCATTGTCGGCGCGCACCGCTTCGCCCTGGGCCTCTATCTAGCGGCGTGTGCCGTCCGCGCGTACCAGTTCGGCCTGACAGGTGAAGGGGTATCCATGTTCTCGGCAGCCTTCAATTACACTTTCCAAGCCGGCCCAACTGGCCGGAGTGAAATAGGCCGGGACTTCCGGATAGGGAATCGGCGGAAGAGCAGTATCCCGGCCATACAGGGCATAGGTTTCGTCGGACCAGCGTTGGGCCTGTGTCTGTAGGTTCCAAGTCCAGATGCCGATGTGGCCCAACTGTTGAACGGCATTCAGATTGGCCTGTTGCTCCTTCAGTACTTTTTCCTGGTATTTGGCTTCGGTAATATCGGAGACGACCATCCAGCACTCGCCGGTCTTTTCGTCGGCCGCCGCATCGATTCGGACCGTGGCAGGCCGCCGCTGCTCGGTAGCGACCAATTCGACTTCGCAATGGCATTTGACATGGGTACCCAGGGCCTGCTCGATAAACCGATTGAACGTGGGAACCCAAGCGCTCGCGACCGATGCGCCAAAGCGGTGTCGGGTGATTTCAGACCGTTTAAGGCCGAGAAGGATGGCCCCGGCAAGGTTGCTTTGACGAATGGCGCCCATCCTGTCAACGGTGATATAGGCAACCGGCGAAAAATTGTAAAGATCCGCATATTTTTCGCGCAGGCTGTCCACCTCGGCATAGGCTTGGCGAAGTTCTTCGTTGTGAAGCTCCAGCTCAACCTCGTGGACTTGAAGTTCGTGCAACAACCGTACTGAATCCAAGGACGCGTTGTGTAGTGTCGCCGGAACCTGCTGGAGCCGCGCCTCAGCACGCTTACGCAGAATGGCCGGATTCGGTCGGGGTCGATACTGGGGAAGCGCCGGCACCATTCCTGACGGCGCCTCGTCTTGGCTCTTTAGCAGGCGGTAGCAGGCGCAAACACGCGCCTCCAGGCCGGGGCGATTCAGGATTGTCATGCGGCCGCGACTGTATTGCAGGAGGCCGGCCGCCTGCAATCTTCCGGCGGCTTCCGTAATCCCTTCGCGGCGCACCCCCAGCATGTGGGCAATGAATTCCTGGGTGACATCGAGAAGATTGCCCGACTGTTTGTCCAGGCTGAGAAGGAGCCAGCGACACAATCGCTGGTCTAAGGAGTGGTGTCGGGTACAAACCACACTTTGCGCCAACTGCGCGATCAGGTTCTTAACATAGCGCATGCACAAGTGCTGTAGGTTCATGCCCTGGTCAAGCTCCCAGCGCAAGACTTCGGCCGGCAGACGATAGGCACTGCCGCTGCTTTGCAGCGCCACCTCGTACATCGCCGTATCCGCGCCAAGCACCAGAGGGAATCCGAGCAGGCCATCGTTACCCGTCATGACCAATGCAGTCGATTCGGAGCTCCCCGTGGTGGAGACCAACGACGCAATACAGTTTGTCGGGAAATAAGCGTGACTGATAATGTCGTCAGGCCGGTAAAGAACCTGGCCAGCGGTCAGTGTCACGATCTCCAAGTCGTCCACCAGGCGGGAATGTTCTGATGGGGTAAGCGCCGCCAGAATACGGTTGTTTCGAAGGCTCTGTTTCGGCCCCTGTATCAGCTTAGCAGTCATGACAGTTTCCGTTCCGTGTGATGGACGCTTCGCGGGACCAAGGCCCGATGTTCATTTCCTTGTATTTACTCCGTAGCGTTAGTCAGCATGGGGCGGAAAAATAGTCCCGTATGTGCGTTAGCGCACTTAGCGGACAATTCGCATAATCAGAATTACGTGCGAGGACGCCGAACAGTCATGGTCTCCTAACGTGCGGTGGATATCAAACCGCGCGGGAAGAATACTTCGCCTGGCGCAAGTGCGGCGGCATGCGCCGTTAGCTCGGCAGGATATTATTCGCAACCGCGACGTCAGCGCGACCAAGAAAGGGCTCTCGCGCAGACGTGCAGGTCTCGCAGGGCGCCGGCAAACGGTCACATGGCCAAGGCACATACGCGCAACTGGATAGGCATCACAATTGTGTAATGATGTATACGACGAGCCCCGCACGCACGCGGCTTGAACGTTCACTTTCTTGTAGGTCCGGTTGGCCGTTACCAATCCCAGGAATTCTATTACGACAGAAGCCAAAGAGATGGTTCGATGAAAATTCAGTGTCTGTACTATGCGTTGGACAAGTGGAATGAAGAAGGTGGGTATCTCCTGTTCCGCAAGTCCACGCATTGGTGTATGCCCCACGTCTTGCATCAAGATGAGCGCACCAGCAAGCTGACCCATTATGTACCCCCGAACGACCTGCGCTATCCGTGGTACTCAATGTTTGGCTTCGAGGGCTACATCAAGGAG
>JBBQAT010000052.1:0-26335 GCA_038316625.1 Burkholderiales bacterium | reverse complement strand
TTTCGGCAAATCCTTCGTCAGCGGGCGCACCCGTGTTCCCTGGCCGGCCGCCAGGATCATTGCTTTAGCCATCAATAATCTCGTAGAAAATTAGGGGGTATGAAGGGCAGGCGGCTCTGGGGGTTGACGGCATTGGATTCTCCGTCGACCGAGCTAGTATTTGTTTCTACGGCGGCATTCAGAAAAGCCGATAAACCCCAGACCGATGAGCATCATTGCATAGGCTTCAGGCTCAGGAACTGGAGGCACAGCTTCCCGCGTCATTCCATCCAAGTATAGAACACTAGTGAAATTCTGGCTGTTCCTATAAAGCCCTGACTTCCAGTAGTGATCTTTTACGGCATCTTCGCCTGCCGTTGAGTCAAATTGAAGTGTTGGGGTGTTTGAAAGGTTGAGAACTTCCTGAAAGCTTGATTCTCCCTCGTCTCTACGCTTGATGTTCACGAACCCGGAATTGTCTGTCGTGAACTTTGTTGTAAGTATGAAGTCGATCCAGTGTCCTGCATTGAGTGCACCATTTGAAAGTTCATTCTTGGCAATGGTCGCCGAGTTTGTGTCACCGACGAACATATTGAAGCGTATTTGATCTGTTGCGCTAAATGCCAATGCCGGTGGAATCGGTGAATTGCCATGAAGCTGCAAAAAAATCCCCCAGGGATCACTGTGAGGGGCGCTGATAGGCGTCCAGCTCTTGTCGAACTTCACGCTAAAGGAATAGCGCTGAGTGCCGCTGCTCAGATTTTCGAAGATCTGGCTATTGTCAGCGTTTTGCATCCCATAGACTTCAGCGCGCTCTGTGTTGTTGCAGCAGGGAAGCGGATTATCGCCACTGCGCACCTCGACTCTGGCATATGTGCCTTGGCGAACACCATCGTTGACGAGAGTGAAACGGTCCGAGGCAACGGCCTGAATACCAATCCAGTTGGCACTACCAGACCCGGTCACCAAACCTGATTCCCAATCACCTTGAAATGACGGCAAAGCAAGGGCTGGGTAGGTTGCCGACAACATAAGTGCCGTTGCAAGTGATCGAATGTGTCTTCTTCTTCTTATCATGATGATGTTCCTTAAATTTGTTTTTATTGGAATAACGCTAACTTGTGATCTTGAAACGAACCTGTCGTGCTGACTTACTCAACGGTGACTGACTTCGCCAAATTTCGTGGCTTATCCACATCCGTTCCACGCACCAATGCCACATGGTAGGCAAGTAGCTGCAGCGGAAGGACGTGCAACAGCGCAGAAAGCTCGCCGCAATGCTCAGGCAGGTGCAACACATGCACACCATCCGCTGCGTGCATTTCGCAATCCGCATCAGCAAAGACGTAAAGTTCGCCACCTCGAGCCCGAACTTCCTGCAGATTCGACTTGAGTATTTCGATCAAGGCGTCGTTTGGCGCTACGGCGATTACCGGCATGTCTTTGTCTACCAGTGCCAGTGGGCCGTGCTTTAGTTCGCCGGCAGCATAAGCTTCGGCATGTATGTAGGTAATTTCCTTAAGCTTGAGCGCGCCCTCCATCGCGATCGGGTAGTGCCGTCCACGCCCGAGAAATAACGCGTGTTGCTTGATCGCGAATTGTTCAGACCAGGCCTTAATCTGTGGTTCCAATTCCAGAACCTTGGCCACGGCTACCGGAAGATGGCGAAGCGCGGTCAATTCGGTGGTTTCACGCTCAGCTGTAAGTCGCGCGCGCAGTTTGGCAAGCACCAGCGTTAACAAATACAGTGCCGCAAGTTGAGTGGTGAAGGCCTTGGTCGAAGCAACTCCAATTTCCGGGCCTGCGCGGGTGATGAAGCGCAGCTGAGTTTCACATACCAGCGAGGACTCCGGAACATTGCATATGGCCAATGTACGTGTCATTCCAAGCGACATGGCATGATGTAGCGCTGCCAGCGTGTCGGCCGTTTCTCCCGACTGCGAGAGAGTAACAACCAATGTTTGTGGATCAGGGACGGAGTCGCGATAGCGGTATTCGCTGGCAACCTCAACCGTACAAGGAATCCCGGCAATCCCTTCAAGCCAGTAACGGGCAACCAGGCCCGCGTGATAGCTGGTGCCGCAGGCTAGAATCAAAACTCGGCTTACCTCTTTGAGTGTAATTTCCGCATCTGCTCCAAATACGCCCGGCTGAATACTGTGGGCAGCGCCGAGCATTTCCAGCGTATTGGAGAGCGCGACCGGCTGCTCGAAAATTTCCTTTTGCATGTAGTGGCGATAGGTGCCGAGTTCAACAGAATCAGCGGAAATCTGAGATTTCTTTTCCGGACGCTCGACTGGCGTGCCGTCAATGCGGGTGATTCGGTATCCGCCAGGCAATAGTTCGGCGCAGTCGCCATTTTCAAGATAGACCATGCGGCGTGTCACTTGCAGCAAGGCCGAAGCGTCCGACGCGGCGTAGTATCCTGTATCGGACAGCCCCAGCAGCAAAGGAGAACCCTTCCGAGCGACAATGACACGGCCTGGTTCCAATTCACGCAGCACAGCGATAGCGTAGGCACCCTGCAACTGGGCAATTGAGGCGCGTACGGCGGCGAATAAATCGCCCATAGTCATTAGTTCGAAAGCGATGAGATGGGCGATGACTTCAGTGTCGGTGTCGGAGGTGAATACGTAACCCTTCGCCTTTAGCCGGGTTCGCAAGGTTTCATGATTTTCGATGATGCCGTTATGCACAACGGCCAGACCGTCCGAAATATGTGGATGTGCGTTGCGCTCAGAAGGAACTCCGTGCGTCGCCCAGCGCGTATGGGCGATGCCAGTTTCGCCGGCGGCGCCGGTTTCATCAACCAGTGCGTTCAAGTCGAGAACACGGCCTGCGGCTCGCAAACGCTGCAAGCCGTTTTCATTTATCAGCGCCACGCCGGCTGAATCGTAGCCGCGATATTCGAGTTTGCGCAGGCCTTCCAGAAGAACAGAAACGATATTGCGATCAGAGACCGCAGCGACAATGCCACACATAAGATAGAACGCTTTCGAAGTTGTACTGGGCGCTTCCGCCCTACGTGGATATTTTTTTGATCCAGCCCTAACAAAATCTGTTTTGCCAAGAGCTGTACCAACTCTTGCACTGCTATTGATCCGGCCCGCAAATGTATGAAGTCGTCACCCCGGCGAAAGCCGGGGTCGAGGACGTAACCTTCCGCCGCTACTGGATTCCGGCTTTCACCGGAATGACGGAAATTTCATACTTCATCCGGCCGGAGCAATAGTTAGCCGGGAGGGCCACCAAGCTTATAAGCGCCAAACTCGAATTCCGGCCTTTTCCAATCCGGCGGTATCAAAGCAAGCCTTCACATCAATGAAGCATCCGCCCTTGATTAGTTTCTTCTCCAGGTCTTCAGTGGATAGTGAAGTAAATTGACGGTGCGAGACCGCAGCCACCAGGGCATCGGCGCGCGGCAGCTCATCCCATGAAGATACATGCACGCCATATTCGTGCATGGCTTCTTCAACGTCGGCGTAGGGATCATGTACAAATACTTCAACGCCGTAGCTTTTCAACTCGTTGATAACATCTGCGACCTTGGAATTGCGCAAGTCCCCGCAGTTTTCCTTGAAAGTCAGGCCCAGCACATTGACGCGCGCGCCTTTTACGTAGCTACCGGCGGCAATCATGTTCTTGATCGTCTGTTCCGCGATGAACTTGGCCATCCCGTCATTGATACGTCGCCCGGCAAGGATTACCTCAGGGTGATAGCCGATCATCTCGGCCTTGTGCGTGAGGTAATAGGGATCGACGCCAATGCAATGCCCGCCCACCAGGCCGGGACTGAATTTCAGGAAATTCCACTTGGTGCCGGCGGCCTTCAGTACCTCGCTGGTATCGATCCCCAGCTTGTCGAAAATGATCGCCAACTCGTTCATCAGCGCGATGTTCAGATCACGCTGCGTGTTCTCGATCACCTTGGCCGCTTCTGCCGCTTTGATCGACGACGCCCGATGCACGCCGGGTTCGACGATGCGCTCGTATAGTTCAGCGACTTTCTTCAGTGTCTCCGGCGTATCTCCTGAAACGACCTTGAGAATTTTCGTCAGCGTATGCTCGCGGTCGCCCGGATTGATGCGCTCGGGCGAATAGCCGACAAAGAAATCCTCTTTCCACTTCAGGCCCGATTCGCGTTCCAGCACCGGGATGCATACCTCTTCTGTCGCACCGGGATAAACCGTGGATTCATAGACCACGATGGCCCCCTTCTTCATGTTCTCTCCGGCGCTCTTGCTGGCACCGATCAAGGGGGCGAAATCCGGGATATGTGCCGTGTCGACCGGCGTGGGTACGGCGACAATGATAATGTCCGCCTCGCCCAGTACTTTCGGGTCAGCCGAATACTCGGCATGTATTGCGGCGCGCATTTCTTCATCCGGCAACTCGCGCGAAGGATCAACACCGTTTTGGCAGGATTGCACCTTCGAGACCGCGATATCGAAACCGATGGTGCGCGAATGCTTGCCGAACTCGACAACCAATGGAAGGCCGACGTAACCCAGCCCGATGACGGCAACAGTACTCATGAAGACTCCTTTATCAAGACAATATGTATGTTTTTAATGCTGCGATTAACTCCGGGGTAGCGAAGGGAGATATTTCTTTCGTGCCCAACGGCTCGCTTCTGGCGCGGTCAATTGCGCGCCCCAATTCCGATTCGCACATCGCCACGTAAATGCCGGGCTTGTGTGAAAGCCAATCAGCGGTGGCTACCTGATGATCGTTTCGCGTTTCCTGCAATGCACCAAGGCGCGGTAGTACAACCAAACGCTTACCAAACTCCATTGCAGTTAAAACGGCTCCCATGCCCGCATGAGCAACGACAATTTCTGCATCCTGGACTGCATTGCGAAATGCACTGGGCGAGAGCGACGAAACTGCTTTCATCAGTGCAGGTTTGATATCTGTATTGCCGACTTGGGAAAAAATTTCGACCGAGTTGCTTTGTTCTTCTGCCCAGTCCGAAAGAGCAAGAATCAGGCGGTCGAACGGCATTTGTGAACCTACCGTCGCAAAGATCAAATTACGGCTCCTTGATAAAGGCTACCTTCTGTCGAGGCGACATCAGGCCATTGCGTTAACCATAGATCGGTAAATCCACGCACACGTTTTCCTGACATCGACATCTGTTCGACATTCGCAATGCTGTCGATCCAGATCGTTCGAGCTCCCAGCCATTTGCCAACGCGCAATGCGACGACTCCCGGCGCTGCTCCTGTCGATATGACCACATCCGGTCGCTCTTTGAGGACGATCCACACAACTTCGGCCATCATGCGCAACAGATCCCATCGACTCCAGCGCGTTGCGTCTGTCACCGCATAGAAGCGACCATGATCAAGCTGCTCCCGATAGCTTTTCTGTACCGTGACATAAGCGATATCGCACCCGGTAAAAGCCGGGCGCAGGCGGAGTAATTGAACCCAATGACCACCTCCGGAGGCCACCGCAAGTATTCTTTTCATGCTTTTCTTTCCAATAAGAATTCAGGCTCTATTTGCGGTTGAAAGCAAAGAGTCGTAGTAGCTGCCGAGATTCATCATCACTAAATGCGTCGAGAAGTTGTCTCGAGCGTGGCCGTATCCAGCTATTCCAAAGCGTGCCATCAACTCGGGATCGGCAAGCAATTTCAACAGCGCTTCGGCAAGAGCGTCTGGGTCGTGAGGCGGAACAAGATGGCCATGGATACCGTCAACGAAAACTTCGGGGACACCGCCCACGCATGTAGCGACCACTGGTTTTCCGTACGTCATAGCCTCCAGTATTGACACAGGAAAACCTTCAAAATGAGAGGGAAGAACGAAAAGTGCAGCTTCTTTTAAACAACGCTCTTTTTTCTCCCCATCGACCCAGCCTTTGAAAACAACGGCGTGCGCAATCCCTGACTGTGTTGCGTATTCGCGAGCCATTTCAATGTCACCGTCTCCGGCAACAACCAGCTGAAGATCAGGAAAGCGAGCCAATACGCGTGGCATTGCCTGAAAGAGATCAAATAGCCCCTTTTTTTCCGTCAGCCGGCCGAGAAACAGCAGGCGTAGTTTTGATTCAGTATTTTGTAAGGGAATCTCGTTCGGTACTGCAACGGGATTGGGTAGTGAAGTCATTGCCGCTTGGGGATCAATTTGTGAAAGCAATTTTTTTTTCCATCCCGGAGTCAGGCAGATTACCCCTCTTGCTTGACGGAATGTCCTACGTACAAGTGCTTTTGCGAATCGGTTACAACCGTCGAAGAATGCCGGGAATTCGCCGCTGTGTATGTGAAGAGCGAACGGAACACCGGTGATGCGTGCCAATTCGCCAAACATGGCTGCGCGCCAGAAACTGCCTCTTGACGCGCTGTGTATATGGACGAGCGACGCACGCTGTTTGAGGCGCAGGAACAGAAAGGCGAGAATTGCGCGATTCATTACCCGGATCTGTCGCATGCCACCGGCACCTTCATAATTTGAAAGGTAGATGATATTCCGTTCGGAAAAAAATCCGGTGTCACGATATGTTTTCACGACAGCGGAAATGCCCCCTGGTCCGGAAATGCTGTCCCCCACCATGATGATATGCGGTCTCATTTAACTGAGATTCCCGTTCTGAAAGAAAAATAATCAGGGATGTCTGTGGGCGCCAAAATCTTGACGACACGTGCAGGCACACCTACCGCCACAGCATAATCAGGAACATCAGATAGGACAACAGCGTTTGCCCCGATTGACGCGTGGCGGCCAATCCGCACGGGCCCGAGTACTTTGGCCCCCGATCCGATCATCGCTCCCTCTTCAATTACAGGCACGAGGACATGGCCGGCACGACCACCGATCGTTACACCGGTACCTACCGTTACGCGGTCGCCAATCACTGCGTGACGATGGATTACCGTACCGAGGCCATGGTAGCTGAGCAAAACGTCCTTACCGAGTTGCGCAGAAGGCGGCAATACCACGGAAAAAACAACACGATTGATGATCTTGATCAATTGCGGAATGACTGGAATTCCTCGCTGCCACAACCAATGGGACAATCGATACAGCTTAACGGGCATTGCTGTGCTCCTCAGGATTAGTGCCTCTGTCTGAAGGCGGTTTGACGCCTGGTTTGGGCCGTTTTGCTTGCCAAACGGAGCCGATCAGAATCCAGAACAGAAAACTGCCACGTGGGTCTGTGAGGGCCCCCGAGGATGGCGAGTTGGCAAGCATCAGGGTGAGCGCCGCCAAGGCTGTCAGACTGACGGCAAAAATGGGGGTGTCTCGATCAGCCAAGGTGCGTTGGAGCAGTGCCAGCCAGAGACAGACAAATAGCATGAGCAAAAATGCCGCGCCAATGAATCCTGACTCGGCGATCACACCGGGCCAAAATGTATCGACAAGAAATAGACCCTGACGAAACCACCAGTAGCGTTCAAAACCGAGATCGAGAAACAGGGTTTGATCAAACTTTTGTGCCCCCACTCCGCCATATGTGCCTAGGCCGGAACCCAGTGGGAAATACTGGTTGGCAACGGTGATTCCGTTTAGCGACAGAATCGCACGTTCAGACAAGGATGACATCCCGTTGAGGATTCCCCATTCAGCGAGCGTTGTTTCCATCGGGACTTGATTCATATAGACGAGGCTTGCCAGGCCGATGAGAACTGCAATGGTGGTAACGCTGAGCACGAGATAGCGGTATCTCCAGTTGCAGATCAACGTCATTAACGTCAGTGAGAGGAGAAGCGCCATTGATTCCTGTCGCTGCCCGGAAAGCAGCAGCAACGCCAGATAGATTGAGCCGACAATTCCCCAGGCCCATTTTTTCCTGGCCACCATCTGCGCCAGCGAAGCGGCTGCCAGCAGCGCGCTGGTGATGGCAAGGTATCCTGAATGTATGAAGGGGCCGCGATAGCGAAGGCCGAATCCGATGATGGGATTCTGGTGCAAATCGGGAGGTGGACCGAAAATCCGACTGTGTATGCCGGGAACTGCAATCTCGAGTGCAACGCAGGCCAGCAAAACGACCCAGGAATACTGGATGACCCGTTGAAGTTGCCGGTCATGCGAGGAGCCCCAGTTGACCATGCAACCTAGCCCGAACATGAGTGGCCACTTAAAGTTGTATTGCAATTGCCAGGCAGCTGCCAGGGCGTGAGAGCGTCCTGCGAGGGTACTGAGCAGGCAGAGCGACAGGTAGCATACATAGATCAAAATTAGTCCACGCAAGGTACTGTCCGTGCGCGACTGTTGCCACACGTGGCCAACAATGCCGATGGACAGGCCGAACAGCAAGAGTTCCTGCAGATAGCCTATCGGTACGTATATGACATATTGAACGCCGGTGGTAAGCACCATCAGAATCCAGCCAGATATCAACAACCAGCCGCTCCTGTCGGCGAAATGACGAGCGCCGAAATAGGCTGCTGGTACGATGCAAACGAGAATGGCCACAGCAAGCAGCTGCAAACCGAAATCGACAGCGACCATCAGTCCGAGCAATATGGCCAACCCAATCAGAGGTAGCATCGTCGGAGCGTGCGCGCGCGATGAAATCAAATGAGTTGTTGATTTCATCGAGTCGGCTCGATGGCGGTTGTATGGGCGCATGGTGTTTGCGCGTTCATTTCCTCGAAGCCCATGCGTGCGCCGCCGACATGTATAAAATCAAGATAGAGCATGCGTTCGTGGACCCCCATCATTCCGGGAATGTACAGCCCGGCTTTGGGATAGTTGCCCAACCACGTTTCGTAAGAGTTGTAGAAATTGCTTGCTTCATAGACGGTATCGCCATTCATCCAGAGCTTGAGCGAACCTTTTCCAGGCGTCGGAGACCAGTCGGCACGAAGGACAAAGCAATACCACTGTTCAGTTTTCAGGTGATCAAGTCGAATCGACTGGCGGGCCGAATTGGGTCGGGTCGCCGGGTCGGCACCTTCGATCTGGCGGTGATTGGCATACAACTCAAGGTCAATGTTCTGACCGTGAACGACAAAGGCGACCGGGGGCGACAAGATCGAACTCTTTTGGCTGGTATGTAGTTGGCCAAAAATGACCGGGTAGGGGTGAGGTTGCCAGCCGGCAGGAAAGTAAACGCTGATGGCATACCAGCGCACGCCTTCACGAATGTACTCGGCGGTGGGGGAGATTTCGGTGCGCAATCCGCCATAGACCTTTTGATCGGTATCTTGCACTTGGGCCTGTAATACCTTGCGCCCACTTCCTGCTGGATCAAGAACCCAGCGCAGATTATTTGGGTTCGCACTATTCAGTGTGTAGCGCGAGGCGAAAGCCGCCTGTGATACCTGACCACCGAGTGACCGGTTGACCTGAGCAGACACGGGGAGCGATGCGCCCGTGAGAACAAGGAGAGTCGTGAGCAAGCGATGCATGGTCCGACCTTTAGTTGGCACCGGCGAGCGCTTTGCCGGGGAAAACAATGGCAGCCTCCTCCGCAGACCATGCGCGGGTAAGTGCGGAAATTCCCGGGATGATTACGAAAGCCAGCGCGATCTGGATTGCCAGACTGATCACACCCGTTTCCCAGGCGGGAACGGCGAGAAGTGCGGCGACCAGAAAAGCTGCAGCAAACAGCTTGGCAAGAGCCCACCAGTTGGGGCGGTAAATGCCCAGCGGCGAAAGCACCATGATTGAGTAGGCCAGTTCGGCGGCGGCGAGGCTGAGAAATAGCAGCATCCAAGCATGGTGGTACGCGGAGACAAACAGGAAAGCCGGCACTGCCAGCAATTTCAGGCTGCTCTGTCTAGTCAGGCAGGAGCGTTCAAGGGCGTGAGCCAGCAGATCGCTCAGCCGATGATGCGCCCAGAATACCAGTACAACCAGCCAGCCCACCAGGAGCCAATGGGCTGATGCATAGCGACCATTACTCAGCAGAGCACACAGTTCGTCGCCACGGATGATGGCTATTACCAAAAGCGGCAGAAGAAAGAGCAGGTTGGCGCGATACATCAAGCCTGCTCTTGTGCTGAGACGCTGAGTATCTCCATCCTGAAAGAAACGGGTAATCAACAGTGGGCGGATGACTCCGAACAAAAACTCCATAGGCATGTATCGGCGAATTTGTTCGGCCAAATTGCGGGCAAATCCTAGCGCTGCGGTCGACTCCGGTCCGATCAATCGGGTCACCAGGAGAATTACTGCTTGTCCGCCCCAGCTAAGATTCGCCAGGTTGCTTATCCAAGCGTTGCGACCGGCGCGGAGCAAACCGCGCCAACGTGGAGGCGGATAGTGTGGGTCCTGTGCCGGTGTATTACGGATGCCGTACAGGTAACGGTGAAGCAGAATGGCTGACAGCAGAAGGCTCAGGCTGCTTGCGAAAATTTCTGCAACAGCCAATGAAGAGGCTGTGCGCCATTGCGACTGAGTGGAAAGTATGAAAGCGAAAGCGAGCATTACCAGATTCCGTGCCATCTGGCTGAACTGGGCCGCGCCTTGCAAGAGAAGGCACGATAGAAGCTGGTCGCGGAATACGCGGCTTAGCCCTTCAACAAACATTACCAGTGCGTATAGGCGGAACACGATAGTTGCTTCGTCAAGTTGCAGCCATGTGGCGATATCGGATGCCAATAGAGCAAGAGCAATGGCGCCGATGGAGAGAAGGAGCATCTGTATCCCGGCACAAGACCAAACGAAACTGGCAAGCACTCTTCCACTGGCTCTTAGTTTGACCTGAGGTATGTACACCGCAGTGACCCACTCCATTCCAAATCCAAAAATTACCAAAGCGAGTTCCAGGCAAGCATAGGCGGCGATGTAGTTGGCATAGTGTTTTTCTGGAAGGTGCCGGGCTATCCAGATGATGACGATGAATGCACACAAGGCGTTGAGCGCACGGCCAACCGTGTACTGCACGATGCTTTTTCGGAAAGCATTGTTTGAATAAGTGCTCATTTGATGAGGTTTTCCGAGTCGCTCGTATGATCCGCAGCGTTGCCGACAAGCGTAATCCTGGCACTCTTGGGAAGTTCCCGTACGAGGTCAGCGACAAACTGATCATGAAGAGTGTATGCATGAGAATTGTTATCGTCGATTGACGAAACTCTGAATATCAGACCATCCGGTACTTCCCCTGTGAGCCCATAACGTAGTTGCGTCAATCGCTGGCCTAATAGTCCAGTGACAGTAGAGTCGCCGATTCGTATCCAATAGGTGATTGGCTCGTGACGACTCGCCGACTGTGCCGCAAGTCGCTTTGCCATGATGTCCCCGGTTGCTGTTTTGACTAGATTTTCGCCAATTTTGGTGACCTGAAATCCCTGCCCGGAATAGCAGGACTCGGGACGATGAACACGCAGACGGCCCGTCTGGTCTCCGCCGTATGCAATTGAAAGCATCACCGTTTCGTTCTTCGAATTGACGTAGCTTCTCGATAGCGTTTCGTCATAGGCTCGATTGACTTTTTCCTCGAGCTCCGGCGGTGGCATAACCGGTAACAGCTGTTTGTTGAGCTTCCATTCGCCAAAATCATCGGGAATCATGTTGTCAAGGCCGATCTTCTCTGATTGCCCGCTAACTTTCTGTTTAGGCTTTAGTGCGACGGCTGAGAGTGAGGCAGTTAGCATAAGTATCAGCAGGATTACGTTTCTGGGCCGGTGGTCCATATTCTCAGGCTCCTCGTAGCGCCACAGCACGGTTACGCCAGAACTTGTTGGAAAACTGCAGTAGTGAATCCACACTCATGATTAACAGCAACGCTGTTAAAAACAGCACCATTCCAGCGAAACCGTGCAGGAATCCCTGTCCCGCTTCGTCGCCAAAGTGGTAGGTAATGAGCGTGAGCACGATCACGCGAAAGACGTTGGCGGTGAAGGAGATTGGCACGATGAAAATGGCGAGGGTGAGGTTGCGGAACAGGGAGTCGTGGCGAACGATGTTGAGGTAGAGCAGGCCCAACGCTTCGAGCGTGAAGAGGGTGTGCAGGCCGGCGCAGGCGTCGGCGACCAGCAGTTTATATTGGCCGATTTGCAGGATGACACCGGTGCGGGCGATCGGGTAGCCTACCCAGAAGAGGACGTGCTCGGCAGCGTAGGAGACAGCCATCTTCATCGGCATGGTGACGGCGTCGACGACGGTGCCCGGCAGCGGAATCATGAAGAGCATGAAGAAGAGGGCGAACCACTGTGCCTTGAGAGCGGCGGTGCCGCGCGTGAGCAGGAGGATGGCGGCAAGCAGCCAGATGACGGAGCCAACTTCGAAGATGAGGATGTCTTGTGAGCGGCCGAGGATGTAGAGCAGCAGGCCGAAGACGAAGATCGGCCAGCCCAAAGCGTTGGTCGGGCGGCTTTCGCTGGCGTGCCACATGGCTGGCCAATTGCGCCAAGCGAGCCAGCAGGCAACGCCGAGGACGATGGGGCCGTGCTTTTGTTCGTCGGTGCTCCAGATCGTGCGGAAAAGATCAACGAGGCTGGGTACGTACAGGGCGATGAGTCCTGCGATAATGGGCAACCAGGCGAGCCACGGTGTCAGTGTTTGGCGCGAGGCGTTTGGATGGACGGGAGTTTCGATGGTCATTTCTTCGTTGTTTTCTTTATCAACTGCGCGCGCACGGCAGGTGCGTGTCGGGGCGCTGCTGTCGTTGCTGGTTCTGGTGCCGGCACTGTTCGTTCTGGGCGCCAAGCCGATCGCGGTGGGTCTCATTCCCGTGCCGTGGGACAAGCTCGTTCACTTTGTGTTGTTTGCCCTGCTGGCAATGTTGGCCGGTTTGTCCGGCGGGTTGCTGCGTTGGCAGGGGCGCACGGTGCTGCTGCTGGCGTTTTTCGGCGCTGTGCTGGTGGGCGCGCTGGACGAGTGGCATCAGGTGTACCTGCCCGGCCGGTCGGCAGGTTGGGATGATTTCGCTGCCGATGTCCTGGCGGCGTTGGTGGGTGTGGGCGTGCTGGTGTGGTTTCGCTTGGTGCGCCGGCGTTCCTGAGTTGTCATTCCGGCGGGGTGACCGGCAGACGGATGGGCTCGGTGGCATGGTTTGTTGGGTTACGCCCGTTGTGCTAACCCAACCTACGGTTTTTGCCTGTTCTGTTCGGCTGCTTGCGTTCATGTGATTTTTGGCTCTCAACCGTTGTTAAGCACAGAGCCGACGAGCGTAGTGCCGGCTTGTTGCAGATTGTTGGCGAGGGCCGCCATGGCGGGTATGGCGCTGGTGTTCATGCGGGCGACCATGATGGAGGCTCCGGCACGAGCAGCGACGGTTTGGGCGTCGGCGTAGTCGCTTGAGGCCGGGGTGTCGATGATAGCGACGTCGAAATCACGGACGAGCGACGCGAGCACTTCGGCAAAGATTGGGCGGCCGAGCAGTTCCTGCGGGTTGGGCGGAACAGCACCGGCGGGTAATACGGAGAGGCCAATCAGCGAGGGGATGCGGACGACCGCTTCGTTGCCGTGGCGGCCGGCGAGCATGCCGGAGAGGCCGGCGCTGTTGGCGAGCTTGAAGAGCTGATGCTGGCGCGGCTTGCGCAAGTCGGCGTCGATCAGCAGGGTACGTTCGCCCAGTTGCGAAAAGACGACGGCAAGGTTGGCGGCAATGAAGCTGCGGCCTTCGCTGGTACCGGGGCTGACCACGGCAAGCGTCTTGCGGCTTGCGATAGCATCGAACCAGCGCAGCATGAGCTGGCTGCGCAGGGCGCGCAGTTGCTCGACCGCGGGGCTGAAGGGTTTGTAGGCGGCAACCAGTTCAGGGCTCAGGCTGGCATCGCCGGCCTGCAGATAGGGGTAGTCAAACTGACGCGCAAGGGCAAAGCCGATGTCGTCTTCGCTGAGCAAGCCGAGTTCGATGGCGGCGTCGCCGAAACGCTTTCCCTGTTCCTTCTGTACACGCAGGATTCTTTCCGCGCCTTCGGTGGTGAGCCGACCGGCATCGATCAGGATGGCACCGATGGAGTGGGGGGTGCCTTGGAGCAGTTTGTGGATGGCAGGGTCCAGGAGTTGGTTCATGGCGTAATCTCGGGCGGGTTAGTGTGCAGCGGCGAAAGCCGGCTTGCGGCGCAGAGAGAAGAAGGAGCGCTTTGCCGTCGATTGAATCGTGCTGATGGTGGCCAACACCGGGACGCCGAGGGCTTCCGCGAGGTCTTCGGCCGAGCGCACGCGGCGGTTGCCGAGTTCAAGCATGAGGGCGGCACCAACGCCGAGCAGCGTGCCGAGGAAGATCGAGACGAGCACGTTGAGGAGGATCTTCGGGCGCGAATGTTCGGTCGGTTCATCGGCCGAGTTGAGAACAACGGCGTTGGTTTGTACTGAAAGGCTTTCCAGCCGGGTTACCGCTGAGCGCTGGCTGACGCCTTCAAAGTTGCGCTGCGCCGATTCGAGGTCGCGTTTGAGAACGCTGATTTCGTCGCGTTGCATGTTGAGGGCGAGGATGCGGGTCTTTTGCGCTTCGATGGCATCGCGCAGTTCGCGTTCCTTCTGCTTTCCAACCTGGTACGAGGTGCCAATGCTGCTGGAGATTTTTTGCGTTTCGCTCGCCAGTTTTTCTTTTAGCGAGGCAAGCTCGGATTCACTGCGCTGCGTTTGCGGATGGTTTCTGCCGAGGTTGACGTTGCTTTCCTGTAGCTTGGCTTCAAGGCGTGCGATGTCCGATTTGAGGCTGTTGATCAACGGGTTTTGCATGACTTCGGCCAGGGTTTCGGAGCCGCCGGCAGATTGGCTCTTACTGTGGCTGTCGGAAGTTTGCCCCTGGACAATCGTGAGCTGGGTGGAGAGTTCGTTGAGTTTGGATGTTTCGTGGTCAAGACGCTCTTCTGTGGCGACGATGCCGGTCTTCTGCTGATAGCTGGAGAGCGCCTGCTGGGCGATTTCGAGTTTGTCACGAACAAGTTTGGTCTGCCCTTCAAACCACGCCGCATTCTGGCGGGCGGGCTCGACCTTGAGGTCGAGGTTGACATCGATGTAGGACTGGGCAAAGGCGTTGGCAACGGCGGCGGCAAAGGCCGGGTCGGTGCCGCTGAAGTTAATGTTGATGACGTTGCTTTCGCGCGACGGTTTTACATCGAGTTTTCTCTGCAGCAGGTTAGCTAGCCAAACGACAATGCTGCCTCTGCCTTCGGTCGCGTCCTGCCATTGCTCCTTGATGATGGCGCTTTCGTCCATGCGCAGCATTTTGACGACGCGCTGGGAAACACGGTCGCTGTTGATGATGTCGACCTGGGTGGCCATGTAACCGGGCGAGATCATGCCGGGCAGGACCATGCCAGCAATCGGGTCGGGCGACTTGACGTCGATCACGATGGCGGTGCTGGCGGTGTATTGCTTCGGCATTACCAGGCTGACCACCAACGTGGTCAGTACGGTGGCAAACAGGGTGATGAACGCGACCCGGGCGCGGGCACGCACGATAAGCAGGAACTGTTGGAGTGTCATGGTGTTCATTTGTCCTAGAAGAGACTTTCGCGAACATAGATGACGTCGTTGGGAAGCACGAGATCGGTCATGTTCGGCGAGATTTGTTCAGCGACGCCAGCGGAATTCTTCCGGTGAAGGCGCAGGCGCAGTTCACTTCCGCGCGAGGTGGGTCCGCCGCCTTGCGCTAGTGCCTGCATGACGGTCATGCCACGCTCAATACGGTAGGCACCGGGGCGCTGGGCTTCGCCGTAGATGTAGAAGGTCGGGGCACGGTGCACGTAAATGCTATCGCCGCCGCGCAGGACAATGTCGTCGTCAGAGTGTTCGTTGAGGTAGAGCGCGGGAATGTCGATGCTTTTTCGAAAGGGAGCGCCGCTACGCACACCGGTGAGAATCACAAAGTCGTCACCCGCCGGAGTCGCTCCGCCGGCGTTAGCCAGCATGTCGCTGACGCGGGTGTTGACGGTCTCCAACGGGAAGCGGCCGGGACGGTTGACCTGGCCGAGTACGGCGACCTGATTGCCGCGCACCTGGATGAGCGTGATGTTGACCTGCGGCTGCTGTACGAAACCGCCCTGTTTGAGCGCAACGGCAATTTTTTTCTCGGCGGCCGCTATGGGTAGGCCACCCAGTTCGACCGAACCGACCAGCGGGTAGGTTATGGCGTTGTTTTCGGAGACGCGCGTCTCGATGGTGAGATCAGGATTCTGGAATACCTGAATGCGGATGGAATCGCCAGCGCCAAGCGTGAAGTCGACCTTGTCCTGGGCAAGGATCGGGGTCGCGGTGAAGGCGGCAACAAGCGCAATGATGGGCGCAGCAAATTTGATCAGGCGGCGAATCATGGGTTCTCCGGTTAACTTGCAGTCAGTTACGTGGTAATCGTTTGAAAAACCGGGCATCCCGGGGGATGCCTCCCGCAGGGGGTGTCCTTGGAGTGCCGGGATCAAGAGTTGTGCTCCTGGATTCCGGGTCACGCCCGGAATGACGCGATTTTTCGAGCTTTTCAGGTTCATGGCAGCCGCCCTATTGGCACCTACTTCAGGCCGGCAACGCCTTTTTCGATCAGTGTCGTGGCAGATTCGGCAGCGGGCTTCGTTGGTTCTGCCTTGGCGACCGGAGCGGCCGCTGCTGTAGGTTCCGTGCCGGTAAATTCGCCCACGTACGTGATCTTGGCGATTTCTTTGAGTTGCTTCAGTTCGCGTTCAGCGGCTTCGCCGGCGCGCTGGGCGGTGAGGTACTGCTGTACGCGTGGCATTGCGGTCGCTTCGTCGATCGGGGTTGCTTGCGAGTTGACCAGGCGTACAACCGTGATGTTCTGGCTGTTTTCCTGGACCAGGCTTTGCCCGTCCTTGAGTTTGTGCAGTTTTGGAAGAAATTCGAGCGGAATCTGTTCGGCTGGGCGGGTGGCGCTTCCACCCATGAACTTGATGTCTTTGCTCTTGAGCCAAGCGGCGATGTCTTCCATTGTTCTACCGGCAGACAGCATATCGCGAAGGTCGCCTGCAATCTTGCTGGAGGGCGGCAATACGATTTCCTGGAGACTATAGAGGCGGCGCTCAGCGAAAAGAGCCGGATGCCCGGCAATGTAGCTCTTGGCCTCGTCGGCAGTAGGTTTGGCCTGCGCTGCCGCAATGCCCTCAAGATAGGCTCGCGCAAGGATGTCGCGACGCGACACCTCGATGGCCATGAGGACCTCGGGGGAGCGGTCGATCTTCTTTTCGATGGCTTTCTCGACGACAAGCTGCTGGTCGATCAGTTTGTCGAGAATGTCGCGACGCAGGCGCGGAATTTGTTCCGCAGAAAGCGCGCCCGTATTGCTCCGCCCAAGCGCGAAGTTGATCTGGTGAACCGAAATTTCGACTGAGTTAACTTTAGCGGCCACCTGGCTGGCAGCTTTCTTCTCGTCCTTGGTGCCGCAAGAGGCAATGCTCAATAGAAGTACGGTGACCAAGGTGGAGGTGGCGATTCGGGTAGTGATAGTAGAGTTCATGTTCTTGATGGTTCTCTTGGTTGACTGGCCCATTATTTCTGGCAGTGTTCAGGTTCAGGTTTTCACGTAAATCATGCTCCGGAGCTGCAATTGACAAGTTTTCCGGAATTTAAGAGCGTTCACCGCACTCGCGTGGCACGGGGTATGCGACGTTCCCCCGTTTCGCGTTGAACTCGGGAATAGAAAAGCACTTTTGAACAGAACGAACAGGCGATGCTGATCGCGTTAAAAATGAGTCGGAAACGGCACCGGCTCCGCATCTGAATACCTGTAGGGTGACCGACAGAGGGACCGACGAAGTAGGACATACGGCCCATAAGTGGGTCTCCGTGTTGTTTGCCGAAGCGCAAGCTACGAAAGACCCCCAGATAGCTTCGGGACGGCGATATTAAGCGCCGCGCCCCAGTATGTACATAGTCCGTTGGAACTAAGCCTAAAGTCATAGCACTCCCGTGCATGATGTGTATTGAATAGGAGCGCTCATTAAAATTTCATCTGGGCAGTGATGCTGGCCGTGGTGTCTTTGTAGTCGAGCCCGGGCTGATTGGAAGTGCGTCGGTCATTAGCAATCGACGCAGAAAGGCCGACGGATGTCGTGGGCTGCCAGTCGAAGGCAATCAGGGTGGTGCGTTGACTATCACTGCGATCACCGACAGATGTTGCGGTAACAGCGCCAAAGTAGTTACGCCGGGCGATGTCATAGCGGAAACGTAAGGCTGTTTTTACGCTCGTCTGCCAGACCGGGTTAAGGGTGAATCGATCAGTGATCGAGTAGCTGCTGTTCAGGCTTTGGTAACTTGATAGCTCGCGCGTCCATCCGCCGCTGATGTGGGTCTTGGCGGTAATGTCCCAGTCCAGGTTTAGAGCTCCGACATTGCCGCTGTAATCTCGAGAGGAAAAGTGTTCATGATTACGTTCGAGCCTGGCGACTCGCGCATCAAGAGTGGTTTTTGAAGTGATCGGCCACTTGAGTCTCACTTCGTTTTCAGTTTGATCGAATTTGTTGTCGAGCAGGAGTGCCGAGTTCGGCTGTGAACGGTTGTCGAAACGACCGTGTCCAGTGCGGTTTAGGAAAGTAAGGCTGCTTCCGGACGCGAAAGCATGTCGAACGCCGGCCTCGCTCGAAGTCAGGGTGGTATCGCCTTCTTGAACGAATAGCTCACTGTTCGTCCGGCGGTTTTGAAAAACACCGCCAAGCACGTGCCAGCCCGCGCCAAGCTCAAGGTCTGCATCGAACCGCCGGTCGTCGTCCGTGCGAAGGTTTTTGGCTCCATAGCTTAGGTAATCCGAAAAGCTGTTGATGGATTCCTTGCGACTGCTACTCAGGTTTCCGTGCAGACCGGGGGTTACACTCCAGCGCCACGCAGCGGAATAGCTTCGGGCCGTATAACTCAGGTGTTCGAAATTCTTGTAACGGAAATCGGCAACGCTGACATCAAGGTCGAAGCGTTGCAATGAATAGGGTTTGCTAACGTTCAGACCAAGAACAGTCGATGTGATCGTATCCGAACCGCTGGACCGGCCAATCAAGGCAGCAGTGTTAGCAGAAGAGGGTAGGCGAAACACGTTGTCATCGTACATCACGGAACTGCCCGCAGTTAAATTCCAGGTGTCGAGATTATCTGCCGGCACTTCTCTCGCACAGAGAAGTGCCGGTACGGTGAGTGCGATTAGCCGCAGGCGGTTGGAGAATAGGGGACGAAACACGTTGGTCTCAGGCCTGTGAATGCGTGACGGCCGGAAACCCCAAGGAGTTACCACGAGTATCGCGTTGAAATGTCTGTCCTTTTTTCATATCCGGTCAGCCTAGTAGGCGCTTTGATCCTTGAATACGACAAGGACAGTCCTCATGATGATCTGCAGGTCGAGTACTATCGACCAGTTACGAAGGTAGTCAAGATCGTAGTCGATGCGTCCCTGCATCTTGTCGAGCGTTTCGGTTTCGCCTCGGTAGCCGTTGACCTGTGCCCAGCCGGTAATGCCGGGCTTTACCTTATGGCGGATCATGTATCCCTTGATCAGTTTTCGGTATAGCTCGTTATGGGCGACGGCATGCGGACGAGGACCGACAATACTCATTCGTCCCTGGAGAACGTTGATGAACTGCGGCAATTCGTCGAGCGATGTTTTTCTCAGGAACCGGCCGAGAGGAGTGATGCGATTGTCGTTTTTCTGAGCTTGCTTTATAGTGCCGCCGTCTTCACAAACGCTCATGGAGCGGAATTTGTAAACGAGGATTTCTTTTCCGTCGAGGCCGTAACGACGCTGTTTGAAGATGATCGGGCCATGGGAGGTGAGCTTGACGGCGATTGCGATCGCCAGAAGGATCGGCGAAATCAGCGTCATGATCAGCAGGGAAAGAAGAATATCGCTTGCTCTTTTTAGGATGCCATTGGTTCCAATAAACGGCGTTTCGCAAACGGATATGACGGGCATTCCACAGACAGACCCGGTGCGCCCCTGGATCAGGTCGGTAACGAACATGTCCGGGACAAAGTAAATTGAGGCCGTGGTGTCCTTGAGTTCGTCAAGAATTTGCAGTATGCGCGGCTGCGAGGCCATGGGCAGGGAAAGATAGATGAGCTGAATATGGTTTTCCTTGGCGTAACGCGGGAGGTCTGACATTTTTCCGAGCAGTGTCAGCTTTCCGGGGTTTTCCAGGCGAGAGCGGTTGCGGTCGTCAAAAACGCCGTTTAGTTCGATGCGCAGAAGTTCGCTGTTCTCGATGCGAGCGGCCAGAGTAATCCCTTGCTCGTTCATTCCAACCATGATGGCGCGTTGCGGTGGTCCCTGCAGTTTTATAAGAAAGGGAGCCGCAGTTCGTAGCGCGAGATGCGCTCCAAGCTGTGCCAGCGGTGCGACCCAGAGCCACGTAATCAGGACTTCGATGGAGAATTCGCGAACATAGCGGGACGCGAATCCGAGAGACAAAAGGAGCGCCGCTATCCAGAGCCAACTCGTTGCGATGCCAAGCGTGAGACGCCATAGGCTGTCGTGAAGACGCGATGTTCCCGGGAAAGTGACAGAGAAAAGTAACAACGACAACAGCAGATACGGTGGTGCCAGTTCCCCATCAAACCGGATAGCGAGCACCCACAGCGATATGGCAAGAACGCCGGGATCGAGAAGCGTTTCCAGCAAGCCGAGTAGTTGGTTTCTGCCAAAGGAAATTGGCTTTTTTTGAATTGGAAGTGTGGCGGTTTGTTGCACGACTTATATCCTGACCAGTTGTTCTGATTTTTCGAATTTCGTAACCGCTTGCGTGCGATTAAATACGCCGAGTTTCTTGAAGACCCTTTGAAGGTGGTTTTTTACAGTGAATTCACTGATGTCCAGGATCCGTCCGATCTCGTAGTTGGTCTTTCCTTGCCGGACCCAGCTCACTATCTCCTTTTCTCGCCCAGTCAGGACGCCGCCTGCTGGCGCACGTGGCGCGGGTGGCGCGGCGAGTTCCCCCAATTCCGCTCTTTGCCTTGGGAGATGGGCAATTTTCCTCAGGGCGGTATCGAGATAGGGAAGCATGGTTTGCATCGCACTACGACTTATGCCGTTATGCTCGACTCGGGCACTGAACAGGACATACAGACAATCATGGCTGCCCCGTTCGTCGCTGATTCCGTGAATAAGCGACGAACGCATTCCCTTGAGGGCACCAGCAAGTGAGCAGTTGATGCTGCTGCCGGCGAGATTGAATCCCGAAACGCCCGGAATGAGACTAATTGCCTTTCTTCCGGTGACGACCCAGTGATCGAACATCTCGCGCAGGCAAGGATGCAGGAGATCGGCGCTGAAGAATTCCGTCCGTACTCCGGGTAAATTTGAAACGATGTCGTGGCGAATCAGTCCGAGATGGAAATCTCCCCACGCCGCTATCATTATTTCGTGTGGAAGATATTGCTGGAGATCCCCCTGTAGCCACTGAAGAAGCTCAAAATGCGTATTTATGTCTACGGCATTCTTAATGACGCCGAAATAGCGCCCGAGATCTTCCGCTGGCAATGAGGCTAGAAAACTCATTGGTACTGACTTCCTTGATTCACCATGTGAAAGATTCATTTTTAATCAGCCGCGGGCTATTGGTGAAGATGAGTATTTGTAATCTATGAGCGCCAAATTGTGCGTCCTATTTTTTAACGGCATTTCCATAAAATCCGTGGGTTCTACGTGGCCGTTTTTTTTGTTGCGAGAATGCGGCGTGTTTAGAGCAGAAAGGCCAGGCGGTTATGGGCTTTCTGTACATGTCATTGCTGAATACGAATGAACCTGCTATTTACTTTGTGTCATTGAGTACGCCTCGTCAGTCCCATTAAGCTTCCTGCAGAAAGGACCAGATAAGGTAGCTGCCGGCGATATTTCTAACGAAACAGCAACTAATACTCATGCAAATTGTATGCAACCGAGTGGCCTCGGATCATCAATCTACGTGGCGCTGTCGCAAATTTCGTGCCATGACGAATAAGTTCTTTTAAGTCAATGGCTTGCCAAAAGCAATTTGAGTGGTGTCGCACGCAACGCTGGGCTGGTTGCGAGTTTTTGTCGCTTTATGACGACATTGTTTCTTATGTCATATTTGAATATATATGAGTATGGCACGTTTACGGGAGAAATTCACGAAATACAGGGTCATTTGTTGCGTTGAGAAGAATTCCGTACGATTTATCCCAAACAATTCAATATTCTAAATACCGTTCGCCAAATCAGGTGAATATGTGCACCTGTGCATTGACGGTGTCGCTCGAAGACGACAGAATTTTTCAACGACAGAATAGCTCTTTGTTTTATATGATGTTCCTGTGTCGCCGCTTGGCGACAACATGTGCGGCCAATGATTCTTTATCAAACAAGGCGATTTCTTTGGAAACCCGCTGCTCTTGTAGATTGATCGTCACGCCGAATCGAGGCGTTCCATGTAGTCGCCGTTCCCGTTGCACCTGGAGGGCTCTCGCTCGCAAGATCGCCGCCCAGACTCCCAGCGACAGAGAGAACTGCGCATCGCTTGTGGCCAGGCCATGCCACCCCGGGCGATCGGCGTGCTCTACGAGCGGACCAGTCGCCATACTCGGCTGCTCAAGCTGGAACTGATGATTGACAACCCATTACCTGATCTTGCCTGGCAAGAACCGGCGGAAGTCGATGCCGAGCGAAATTGTTCCCGAAGACCTTTTACACGCCGCAGAAAAGAATCAACTTTTCATTATAAATTTACAATAGAATGTTATTTCTAATGTATGAATTGTGGCCTGTCGAGAGGTGCATGTGGGTAGCACTCTGCTGCCTCGTTCGCTATTACGATAAGGCTATTCAGGCCACTAAACAACTTTTTGCAGGGGGCTTCCAATGAACCTATTCAGCATCACGATCGCGCGCCGACTATGGATTCTGGTGTCTATCGCTCTTGTTTCGCTATGTGCCGTTGGACTGACCGGTCTTTCTGTCAGCCAAGGCCTCTCGGCAAAACTCGCCAATGTAAACGACTCGACACTACCCAGCGTAAAGACCCTGAGCGATCTTCGCTACGCTTTTGAGGTGCAGCAAACGCAGCTCATGCTACACATCAGCTACACCAGCGAAGAACAAATGGCAGAGACCGACAAAATCATCGCTGCCACCAAGGAAAAGGTAAAAGCCGGCCTGAAAGCCTACGAAGCGCTGGTGGTCGATGACGCAGACAAGCAAATGCTTGAGGGCGACAGGAAGGCGCTGGCCAGCTATGACTTAGTCTTCGATGAGGCATGGAAGCAATCCCAGGAAATCGTCAAGATGACGGCGCGTACGATCATCACCGAACAAGGATCGCCTTTGGCAGACGCAGCGGCGGTTTCGCTAGAGAAACACATCGCCAAGAGAATGGCCGACGCGGCGCAGGAAAAAGTCAGTGCCGAGGCGGCCAGCAAAAACGGGGTGTTGCTTTCGACCGTTGTCATAGCCCTGAGCGCTGCGGTGATTTTCGTCATCAGTTTTCTGCTGATCCGCAAGATATCGAAGGACCTCGGGAACATGCGCGATACGATTCGAAAGATCGAGGCAGAACTTGATTTCACCCAACGACTCACGATTGATTCCGATGATGAGCTCGCAAGCACCGGACGCGCCTTTAACCGCTTGGTCGACAAGATGCACAAGAGCCTGAGCAAAATCGCGGAATCCGTGAAAACGGTTCAAAGCTCGGCCACATCACTGAACGACCGAGCGGGACAGGTTGCGGGCGCGGCGACCGCGCAGAGCGAGTCGGCTTCGACCATTGCCGCCAATGTGGAAGAACTCACCGTCAGTATCAGTCACGTCGGCGAGCAGGCAACAGAGGCAAGCAAACTTTCGAGCGAAGCCGGCAAGTTGGCAAAATCCGGACAACAGGTCATCGCGCAAACCGTAGCCGACATCAAGGATATTGCCGAAGCAGTGAATTCCTCGGCAAGCTGTATCGGAACGCTTGAGCAGGAAAGCCAGCGTATTGCAACCGTCGTTCAGGTCATCAAGGAGGTCGCGGAGCAAACCAATCTGCTGGCGCTCAATGCGGCCATTGAGGCCGCACGAGCCGGTGAACAGGGACGCGGTTTCGCCGTTGTCGCTGACGAAGTGAGGAAGCTGGCCGAGCGCACCGCAAGTTCGACCCGAGACATCTCAAGCAAGATTGAAACGATGAGAGCCTCTGCACAACTCGCCGTTGAGAGCATGAAGGGAGCAGTTCAACGGGTTGAAGTCGGTGTTTCGCGTGCAAACAACGCCAGCAAGTCCATCCAGGAAATCGGCGTCAGCAGTCAACAGTCGGTAACAATGGCCGGCGAAATTGCAGTCGCCATCCATGAGCAAAGTCAGGCCAGTACCGAGATCGCGCAGCTAGTGGAACGAATTGCGCAGATGGCCGAAGAAAGCAATGCCGCAGCGCAAGGCAGCGCCCGCTCGGCAAAACAACTGGATCTCCTTGCGACGGAAATGCAGAACACGGTGGCCGCTTACAGGCTCAGCTAAAGATGGCTGGGGTGTGAGGCATTGATCCTGGAAAGCGGCCATAACAATGACGCGCACGATGAGGACGGCGGGGAAAAAGGACAGGAGCTTCACCACCAAGACACAAAGGACACAAAGGACACAAAGATGCACCAAGAAGAGCAACGAAAGTTCATGGCGAGACGTTAACCTGGTGCACTCGTGGTGAAATAGATGGGGGATTGCAGGTTTACTGATTCCCTGCGCCGCTCTCCACGACAAACCTAGAAAAAGCAGTTATTCACCGCAAAGGTGCAAAGAACGCAAAGGTTCGCAAAGAAATTCGACAGCTTGGCGTCTTTTTGATTGCTCGTGCCATTCACCCAAAAGATGAATGACATAATCTAATTAACTCATTGTTTCCTTTGCGTTCTTCGCGCCTTTGCGCCTTTGCGGTGAGGTTTTTAGATAACCGCTTTGGTCGTCGGCGCAAGGGAAAACCGCGGGCTATTACATTCGGATCAATTCGTTAGTCTCGAAGGCCTCTTTGCACTTGTAGGCGATTTCGGTGCATTTCGTCCCGTCATAGACCGTGACCTCAGGTTTTCTGCCCTCATTTATACATGAGACAAATTCGTTCATCTCATTGAGGTACGCCTCGCCAAAACGCTCTATGAAGTCCTGCGAGCATTCCTTCCTGACGCCATGCTCGTCCAGAATCTCGACCATGTTCTTCTGCGGAACGGACGCTATTCTGAGCGTTCCCCTGGTGCCGACGATCTCGGTCTCGACGTTGTATCCGTGAGGTGCAGTTCGTCCGGCGAACAGGAATGCCATGCTTTCGTTCTGCAAATGCATCAAGGCGGAAACATTGTCGCCATCCTTGAATTGCCCGAATTCAGGGTGGGCGTAACAGCCGCCGATAGCGAAAATTGTTTTCGGATCGGAGGCCATGAACCAGCGCGCGAGGTCGATATCATGGACGGCCATGTCGATGAACTGTCCGCCTGAATGGCCAGCATAGGCAATCGCGCCCTTGATCGCCGTTTCTGGATCCTGGCTATAGCCGCGAAACAGGATCGGCTTGCCAATCTTGCCTTCGACAACCATTTTTCTGGCGTACGCGTACGAGGGATCGTACCTCCTCATGAAACCGAGCATGAACACCAGATCTGGATGTTTTTCGACGGCGGCTTCGGCAATTTTGCATTCTTCAACGGTCGTTCCGAGAGGTTTCTCACTGAATACGTGCAAGCCCTGCTCGAGAGCGCGCGCGATCTGCCCCGTATGCAGGTGTGACGGTGACGTAATGGCGATCGCATCCAGTTCCTGATTCTGAATCATCGCTTCAAAATCAGTATAGGTATAGGGAACACCCCAATCCTTGGCGGTCGCGTTGAGTTTTTCCTCATTCATGTCGCAAAGGGCAAGCAGTTCTACGCCGGGAATGGAGAACCTCAGGTTAAACGCGTGTTGATATCCCAGTCTGCCTAGTCCGATAGCGCCGATTTTAATTCCCATTTACGACCTCATTCCATATCTTCTATTGATGAAAAACTACTTCTTCTTTGCGTTCTTGCGCATGTCGATGATGACGGCCGTGACGATAATGCCGCCCTTGATGATCTGCTGCCAATACGCGGAAACACCCATCAGATTCAGCCCATTGTTCAGTACGCCAAGGATCAACGCGCCAACAACGGCCCCTTGAATCGTGCCGATACCACCAGCGTGGCTCGTTCCACCAATAGTTGTCGCGGCGATGGCGTCAAGTTCATAGGCAACACCCATTCCAGGCTGCCCAGTATTCAATCGTGCGGAAAGAACGAGACCGGCGATACCCGACAGCATCCCGGCATACATGTAGATCTTGATGAGGTTTCTTTGCACGTTGACACCGGAGACTTCAGCGGCAACGATATTTCCACCAATGGCATAAATGTTCTTGCCAAATTTAGTCTGGTTCAACATGACCCAGGTAACCAGGGCCATAAATAGAAATAGAATCACGGGAAGAGGAATGCCAAGGATATAGCCCTGACCGATATACTGATACGACTCAGTCAAGGTGCTGACCGGCCGTCCATCCGAGTAAAGCAATGCCAGCCCTCTTACCGAC
>JBBQAT010000051.1:0-26426 GCA_038316625.1 Burkholderiales bacterium | reverse complement strand
CACACTTTTAACCTCCGGCACCGTGGCAATCAAGGATTCTGCCAACCTACCAACACGATTCGATTCTTCGAGCGACGTACCCGGATTCAGCATCATACTGATCGTGAGCGTCCCCTCATTGAAGGCCGGCAGAAACGCCTTTGGAAAAAATGGCACGGTGGCCAGTGACAACACCAGCAGGAGCACCGCCATACCGAGGATCATTTTGGCGCGTCCGAACGATGCTTCAAGAATGCGCTTATCCCATCGCTTCAACCAGAGAACGAGTCGCGAATCGCCGTGGTCAATCTTCTTCATCCTGGGTAAGAGGAAGTAGCACAACACCGGCGTGACAGTCAGCGCCACCACTAAACTCGACAATATCGAGGTGATGTAAGCCGTCCCGAGTGGCGCAAACAGGCGGCCTTCAATTCCCGGGAGGGCAAACAGCGGGACAAACACCAGTACCACGACCAGAGTCGCCACGACGACCCCGGAGCGCACTTCGTTGCATGCCAAGGCAATGACCTTGATCGTACCGACCACCCCTTTCGGTTTGTTCTGCTTCAGGCGGCGCAGAACATTCTCGACATCGACCAAGGCATCGTCGACCAGTTCGCCGACGGCAATAGCCAAGCCTCCCAGCGTCATCACGTTGATCGACAGTCCCATCGCTTGAAACACCAGCGCGGTGATGGCCAGCGACAAAGGGATGGCTGTCAGTGAAATCAGGGTGGTGCGAACATTCATCAGAAACAGAAACAGAATGATCGCCACCATGATGGCACCATCGCGCAAGGCTTCCTGAACGTTGCTAATCGACGCCTCAATAAAATCGGCTTGCCGGAATGAAACTTCGGGTTTGGAAATCCCAGGCGGCAGAGACTTTGACAGACTGGCCAGCGCTTCCTCGATTTTTCCCGTCAGTTTCACGGAGTCGGCCCCTGGTTGCTTCTGAACGCTAACGATTACGGCTGGTTTGCTTGCATAGCCGGCATCACCCCGTTTGAAAGAGGCGGCAAATTTCACCTCGGCCAATTGTTTGAGCAGGATCGGTTGGCCTTTGGCATCCCGAATGGCGATGTTTTGCAGATCTTCCAGCCGGGTCGTTCGTCCCAGATTGCGGATCAGGTATTCCCGTGCATTTTGTTCGAGGAATCCGCCGCTGGTATTGCTGGAGAACGCACGTAAGCCCGCTTCCAGTTCGTCGAATCCGACCCCAAGCTGAGCCATAAGGGCCGTATTGGGCTCAATACGAAACTGACGAACCTCGCCTCCGATTGGAATCACTTGCGCCACGCCGGGGATCGACAACAAGCGGGGTCGCAACACAAAATCGGTATATTCACGCACCGCCATCGGACTCACCTTGGCGGGATCAGCCGGGAGAGCAATCAACATGATTTCGCCCATGACGGATGAAATCGGTCCCATATTCGGGTTAACGCCGGCAGGAAGTTGCTCTTTGACCTCGGCCAAGCGCTCGGCAACCAGTTGCCGATTACGATAGATGTCCGATCCCCAGGCGAATTCGGCATAGATGATCGACAAGCCGATCCCTGACACGGAACGCACCCGCGTAACGCCGGGCATTCCATTTAGCGCTGTCTCAAGAGGGAAGGAAACCAGTTGCTCGACTTCTTCGGGGGCCATGCCACCCGCTTCGGTCATGACGGTGACGGTTGGCTTGTTCAGATCCGGAAATACATCGACCGGCATGTTGGAGGCGGTGATCGCCCCGTAAACCATCAGGATCAGAGCAAAAACCAGAGCAAACAGTCGGTTTTTCAGACTGGAGTTGACGATCCAACTAAACATGATCGTCTCCTTAGCGAATCTGATTGATCAGCGTAGCGCTACTGGTCACGATTCGCTGCCCTGTTTGCAGTCCTTGGGCGACCATGTTTTTGCCGTCAATGGCGGTAACTTGCACGGCGACTGGACGGAAAATCTCCGCCTGTTCGTGGACCCAAACGATGTTTTCATTGGCACTGCTTTTTACAACGGCAGATGCCGGCAACGGTATCCCCTTCAGCGTATCCCGGTTACTTATGATGACCTTGATCGATTGTCCTAGCACCAAGGGAATCTCCGCACCAACCAAACGAAAAAATAAGGGAATTGCGCCATCGCGCAGTGACGCTGCGCCGCCCAGGTAGGTGAGTTCTGTGCTTGAACCAGCGAGCGTCGCACTCTTCAACGTGCGGATCGAGTTAGGATCGTAAGCCAAGGCTTCAATCATCATGTGACGAGGATCGATGATTTCGAAAAGAACATCCTTGGCTTCAACCACCTGACCATTGATTACGCTGCTTGAAGCAATGACACCGCTAACAGGTGCCCGCAAGGCTTCCGGGCCATTACCCGTGGCCAGTACGCGGCTTCGCCCGCGCAATGCCGCAAGCTCTGTTTCGGCGGCGTCAATATCTTTCTGGGGGACGGTGCCCGCGAGATCTTTCAAGCGTGCCAGCTGCTTTTCTGCCAAATTCAGCTTGGCTTTGATGTCCCCCTGTTCCGCTTGCGAATTCGTACGCTCCATACTGCCAAGTGCCGGCCGCACATAGGCCAGTACATCACCTTTTTGCACCCGTGATCCGACGAGCGGCAAGCCTTTGCCGGCAAGTTCGATACGGCCGGCCTGCATGGATTGCACACGTCCGCCGGTACCAGGGTCCATCACGACGTGTCCATTGAGTTCCTCTGTGCGTGGAACAGACTTTTCTTCAGCGAGAATGGTTCGAATTTCCAGGCGATGTTGTGTGTCCTTAGGAATGAACACGCGACCATCGGGAAGACGTTGAGGCTTGTCGGCTGAGAAGCTGGCGGCTTCTTGTGTGGCGCCATGATCTTCTTCACCGTGAGCCCAAACCGAGCCAAACACCGCAATCAACAGACAACTAATCAGTAGTTTAATTTTCACGCGCTGTTATCCTTGATGAGCAGACTTGCGCCGTTTTAGAAATAAGGTCGCTACAACGATTAAAGCGGCGAGCGCGCCACCGAGGCGCCACCAAGCCGGAGGTGATGGCAGAGTGCGCTGAACCGTTGGCTGAGCCGGCTCCTTGACGACCAGTGTGGTTTCGATCAGATCAGCCGTGTCGCCGGCGGTCACTGTAAGAACCAGCGGGTAATCTCCGGGAGTCGCGAACTGAGGCGCGGCAATGCGGTAAGTGCCTTTTTCAACGTGGCCGGCGATTGCTTTCCACTGGCCGCTTTCGATTTCGACTTTGGCATCGTTGACCGATTGATTACTGGCATAGTCACTGATAAAAATCGTCAGCTGCCCATTTTGTGGTGTCACCACGACTTCAAACAGATCGGTTTGTGCTTCTCCTCTGGGTGTCGCCGTGGCGACGCCGGCTGGTTCGGCGCTTGCGCCGTGGTCTTCTCCGCCATGGGCGAAGCTTAGCGCTGGCAGCAAGAGCACGAAAATCGCAAAAACTTGACGGATCATGGTAAAACTCCCACAGCCTGGTTGTAACGGGAAATGGAGCGCGCTGATTCAAGCCTGGCGCGGGTTAAGGACAGCCTGGCACTGGCCAGATCAGCCTCGGCCTTGAGCTTGGCCGGCAGATCGAGTTGGCCGGCACGAAATCCCTTGTCGACCCAGGCAGAACTCTGTTCCACGAGCTGCAATCGATCTTCCAGGATAAGCACGGTTTGTTGGCCCTGCTCAAGCTCAAGCTTCCCTGCAACAACGGCCGCTTCAAGCTTGCGCTGCGTTTGCTCAGCCAGCAGTTGGGCTTCAATCAGGTCTGCGTTGGCAGCCGTGATCCTTGGCTGGTTGCGTGATTCGGAGCCAAAAGGAATCTTCAGCGTTAGCTTGGCGAGATTTTGATAGGGATCACTCACGCTGTTGCGTTCTCGCGTGAGCGTCACCCCAATTTCTGGGGTGTTGCGGGTATCACCACTGGATTGGCGTAATTTTGCTTGAGCGGCTGCGGTTGCAGCCGTCCGGTGGGTTAGCGCCGGGTGTTGATCAATCTTGCCTGCGTCACTGCTCACCGCCAGTTCGGGCAAGTCGGGTAGCGGAGCACCGTTCGAGAGCGCTCGAAATTGCTCAGTGGTGCGCGCTACCGCCGTTTTCGCACGCAACACATCGGCTTTAGCAACGGCCAGACTGGCGCGAGTCTGATTCAGGTCAAGTGGAGCCAGATCCCCCGCTTTGACTCGCCGAATGACGTCTCCTTCAAGCTGTGAAACTTCCATGACCTTACGCTCGGCTTCGGTTTGCTCGGCTTCAGCGAGTCGAGCTTCCCACCAGGCTTCGCGCAACTCGCCGGCTAATTGCCAATGATCAAAGGTAAAACGCTGCATACCGGCTTCGCGTTCACTTTGAGCAACGGCCTTGGCGCGATCGCGCTGTCCCGGGAGCCAAATGGGCTGACTGATTTCAGCTTCCCATTCACGCAGTCCATTTTTTGCGTCGATCTGATCGCTACGTCCCGAAAGACTGAGCGTGGGTGGTTCGGGTACCCAAGCGTCACTGGCGGCTATCTGCGCCTCATAGTGTTCGGCTCGTGCGGTTTGCACCCGAGTGGACCACGCATGGTCAAGGACGTCTTTGATTGTGGCCGCCGATAGCGGGGCGGAGAAGCTCAACACGATGGCGGCTATGCCCAAGAGGCGACCGCTAGAAATTGGCTCAAGCATAAAACCTCTAAGTAAGCAGGGAAATGAACGACATGACTCCGGGTCGAAAACTGGCTGAAGGATTTCTGGGTTAAGAAAGAAGCTTCAACTCGTCGGAGTAGGAACTGGCGTCGGGTAGGTTATTAGGGGTTTTCTGACTAGACCGAGCAGCGAATGTTCCTTCGTAAAAACAAGAATGAAGGAAAAAACATCGCCGCCGCCGTTTAGTTGACTAAAAGTCTCAGGTTTAAAAGGTCATATCATGCCTGCACCAACCTAACAGAGCACTGACCTGCAGATTACATTTTCGTAATCTATGGTGTTTATTCGTGCTCGGAGGTCCGATACGGGTTAGCTGCCGCCGGCCATGAAGCGGGATCTATATCTCAATGAAATACTCGCCGCTTGCTTAACCTGCACGAGATTGAAGACATCTATTTCTTGCGTCGTTCGCTGCGCTTTCTCCGCTCTTGTCCCATTCTGGGGGCCTTTCTGCGCTTGATCGCGGATCGGCGGTCATGTCGAATACGAATCCCTGCACCGACAAACAAGAGGGTGAGAACCAGTGCGAAGCCGATCAGAACCCAAATGTGATTGATGACGTTCTGAACGAATGGGCTCATGATGTCCGATAGTTCTGAAGACTATTACCAAACTAGGCTCCCGGACTCGACAACACCGACAACCCACATTCATACCTGCCGCTACCAATGGTCCATGCCTCGCTTTCCGTGGCAACAACCTATTCTTCTGGAAGGCCCGATGGCCCCCAGTCAGCGCTGTTATCCGGGAATGGTGAGTTCAAAGCTTGTCACTCCGCTCTCCGAGCGCACGGCGACCGTCCCACCGTGTGCATGCGCGATTGACTGGATGATCGCCAGCCCCAACCCCGCGCCATCGGATTCACGGTGCCTGGAAGCGTCTACTCGGTAGAATCGGTCAAACAGCCTCGGTAAATGCTGGGGAGGAATCGTTGCTCCCGTGTTTTCCACCGCCAGTTTCACCGTCGAATCAATCGATTTTCCGACTCGGACGACGATAGTTCCGCCGGTCGGCGTATAGCGAAGCGCGTTCGAGAGCAGATTGCTGATTGCTCGCCGGATCATCAGTGGATCGCCCGTCATCCGAGCCGCTCCGGCACGGGTTACAGAGACGCCCTTTTCATCCGCAATCAGACTGTAGAATTCAAGCAATTCATCCACCACCTGGGTCAGGTCCATTTCCTTTTTGGACGGAACAATTTGCCCTTCGTCGGCCTTGGCGATAAACAACATGTCCGCAATCATTCGGGAAAGCCGCTCGAACTCTTCGATATTCGAGGCCAATATGTCCTGGTATTCGTCCGATGTTCGTGGCTTAGAAAGCGTAACCTGTGTCTGCGTCAGCAAATTACTGACCGGCGTTCTGAATTCATGCGCCAAGTCCGAGGAAAAATCCGAGAGCCGCCGGAACGAGTTTTCAAGACGGGATAGCATGGCATTGAAGGTCTCTGCAAGAGGCACCAATTCAACGGGAACTGTATCGATCGCCAACCGGGCATCCAGACTTTTCGCGGTGATGCCCTCGGCCTGACGACGTATCGCCTGGAGAGGGGCCAGGCCGCGACGGACGGCTACCCAGCCAAGAAATCCCGTCAGAACTGCCGCCAACAAGACGAAAGACCACAGAGTCATGCGGAATGAATTCATGAAATGCTGGTGATAAGAAATATCCATTGCCGCAGCCACGATTGCTGGCGGGGCGTCCTCGATACCCGTTTTTGCAGGGACCGCAACCCCCCGAAAAAGAATGTTCTTGTCGGTTTTCCACAATGTTGGCCGCTGGATTTCCGCCTTGACTGGCTTACTCAGAAGCGCCTTTGGAAATTCAGGCCCTGTCGTTGAAAACAAAGTCTGACCATCAGGTGTTACTACGACAACCGCCAAGCCTTGATGCCCAACTAGCGCCTCGTCAAGTTTCTGAGGAATACTCAGTAGGTCCTGATACGACCGGGCGCTTTCCAATTCATGCCGCGCCAGGTCGAGTTTGGCGGTTAGCACTTCCATATCCTGCTCTTCAAAATGCCGGTCGACGGATTCGCCAATCAGGATCCCCAATACCAGGAACACCACCGTCGAGATGGACGCGAACAGGAGCGTCAATCTGACGGTAATCGACTTACGCCTTATCTTTCTCACGGGTTGTTTTCCAGTACGTAGCCCATTCCGCGCACGGTGCGAATCAGTTTCGGCTCGAATCCGTCATCCACCTTGACCCGCAATCGCTTGATGGCCACTTCAATCACGTTGGTATCGCTATCAAAATTCATATCCCAAACCTGCGAAGCAATCAGCGATCGAGGAAGCACTTCGCCTTGACGGCGAAGCAGTAATTCAAGCAAGGCGAATTCCTTGGCCGTCAGATCAATGCGTTTGCCGGAACGAGTCACCCGACGGCGGAATAAATCGAGCTCGAGATCAGCCGATTTCAAGAATTCCGATTCTTTCGTCTTACTGCCACGCCGTAGCAGCGAGCGCACGCGAGCCAGCAGTTCCGAGAAAGCGAAGGGTTTGACCAGATAATCATCGGCCCCCAGTTCAAAGCCCTTGACCCGGTCTTCGACCTGATCCCGAGCCGTCAGAAACAGAACCGGCATGTCTTTCCCTGCTCGGCGAATACCTTGCAATATCTGCCAGCCATCGATTCCAGGGAGCATCACGTCAAGAATGGCGAGGTCGAACGCCTCAGTGAGTGCTAGGTGTAAGCCGTCCAGACCATCGGACACCAAATCGACAACGAAACCTGCTTCGACCAAGCCCTGTTTCAGGTAAGTACCCGTCTTGGGTTCGTCTTCAACCACCAGGATTTTCATGTCATCTCTCCATTAAGCCATACCAATTGGCCGCATTCTGCTTCCAATTTGAAGCCCTCAACCAAAGCTTACGAAAATGTAATCTGCCCGTTAACCGATTGTTGGTTTTGAGTTGCTAAGGTTTGATGCCTTATTTGACGCTTTCCTATACAAAAATCTCTGTCGTCCGAAAAGCATGAGAGATTCATGGCAAAGAAATCGTTAAAAATTCGGGAAACCACGGAACATTACATAAATGTAATTTTTGGGTCAGCCTCTTGTTAGTTTCATTTGTTCATACTGCACTCACTCAATCAACGGAGCTGATTTCATGAAACGGCAGTTTTCCACGCTATCGATCGTTCTGTTTCTCGCAGCCACTGGCTCAGCCCAGGTTCTGGCGGCCGAGATGGTGGATGTGTATAAGAGTCCTACCTGTGAATGTTGCATCAAGTGGGTGGGGCATCTTCGTCAGGCAGGTTTTGACGTGAAGGTGCATGAGGTCACTGACATTCCGGGAAACCGCAAGAAACTGGGCATGCCGGACAAGTTCGGTTCCTGCCATTCGGCCAAGGTTGGAGGTTATGTCCTGGAGGGGCATATTCCGGCCGCCGACATCCAGCGATTGCTCAAGGACAACCCAAAGGCGCTGGGACTGGCCGTACCTTCCATGCCGCCCGGTTCGCCCGGTATGGACATCCCGAATTCACCGCTGTATGACACCTTGCTCGTTCAAGCCGATGGTAGTTCCCGCGTCTTTGCGAAACACTAATTTTTAGATAGGAGAATCTCATGAAAACCGTACTTACTCTTTCCTTCATCGCGTTTGCAAGCATTTTCGCTACCCCAGGAATGGCCGCCATGGAAGGAATGGACCATGGCAGTCACGGCACCATGGTGGCGCAAGCCTCGGCCGCAGCACCAACGAGTAGCGCCATGGTTGACGGCGTCGTCAAAAAGGTCGACAAAGCGGCAGGTAAGGTCACCCTGACGCATGGTCCGCTGAAGAATCTTGGCATGGACATGGGGATGACCATGGCGTTTCGTGTCAAGGACGTATCCTGGCTCGACAAAATGAAGGAAGGCGACAAGATTCGCTTTGTCGCCGATAACCCGAATGGTGTTTATACGGTCATTCAGTACGAGTCGGCAAAATAGGTTCGAACTTGAATTCATGGGTGTGGTCAATTTTTCATGCCCCCCCAAAATTAGCCACCTGTTAAACGTCAATCCCGTCGATGCCGAATCCGTCGTTCCGTAACGTATTGCGGGAATTACGGATACACATGAATGCTGCTTCTTGGGAAGATGAAACCTGTTCAGTAAAAGGTGCTCGATGAGCACCGCCACGCGGGGTGCAGACTCGGCCACTCTTTTGTTATCCGGAGCTCTATTATGCGAATACATTTTTCCCTTCGACTCTTGACGCTGGCGCTAACCGTCGCCTTGGCACCTCCCGTCATTGCACAGGATGTCTTGATTGGAAAAACAGTCGAAAGCCTGCTTGATTATGCCAGGAGCAACAATCCGGAATACGCATCGATGCGCTACGAGGCCGACGCGGCTGGTGAGCGCATCACGCCGGCCGGTGCCTTGCCCGATCCGAAATTCAGGATTGAACTGATGGACATTACCAAGATGGGGGAACAAAGCCCCACCTTGAATCCCAGCCGGGTCGGTAGCACGAAGTACACGGTGACACAGGAGCTGCCATGGTATGGCAAGCGCGACTTGAAGCGAGAGATCGCCGAACTGGAAGCCGATGGCGCGCAAGGCCGCGCCCGCGGATCGTGGGCGGAGATTTCGGCCAAACTCAAAGTGGCGCATGCACAACTCTATGTGGTGAGTCGCAACCAGCAGTTAACCCGCGAGATTCTAGATCTCGTGGCGCGCCTGGAAAAAAATTCACAGGTTCGCTACGCTGGCGGATTGGCCATGCAGCAGGATGTGATCCGCGCTCAGGTCGAACAGACCGGCATGCGCAACGATCTCATCATGCTCGAAAACGAAGGTGCCATGGCGCGAGCCCGCATCAATGGCTTGCTTTCACGACCCACCAACGCGCCGCTCACCGTCCCTGAATCGTTACGCCCGATTCCTGCGCCGGCAAAACTCGATTTCGCGACGCTGGAAGATCGTGTGCGTAGTCGAAATCCGAAGCTTTTCTCTGACGAGGCGGGTATCAAGAGCGCCGAAAAGAAACGGGATCTCGCGTACAAGGAACGCTATCCCGATTTCATGCTCGGTGTAACACCGGTTCAGTATCAGAATTCGGTCAAGGAATGGCAAGTCATGCTCGAATTCAACATCCCCTTGCAGCAATCTTCACGCCGGGCCATGGAGCGCGAATCTGAATCGATGCTGTCGGCGGCCCGCTCACGCAAGGAGGCTTCCGCGAACATGATTCTCGGTGAGCTCGCCGAAAACCTTTCCGGTATCGAAGCCGCCCGGCGCACCGAGACGCTGACGACAACCAGCTTGCTACCGCAAGCTGAACTGATTTTCAGTTCAGCGCTGGCCGCCTACGAGAACGGGAAAGTGGATTTCGCCACGCTGCTCGAAGCACAACAACAAATTCGCAAGGCACGGTTAAATCAGATCAAAGCACAGGCTGAAGCGCAGGTGCGTCTCACCGAAATCGAAAGACTCTTGGGAGAAGAATTGTGAAACAAGGTGCAAGTCTGGCGGTCGGAGTGATCGTGGGGGCAGCCGTTGCTGCCGGTGGAACGTATTGGCTCGCGAACAAGGGCCTGCTCCCCCGCAGTGAGGGCACTTCAAAAGTGGTGGCTGTTCCTGCCGAGCCCGCAAAAAAAGAAAAGAAGCTCCTCTATTATCGCAACCCGATGGGCTTGCCCGACACTTCGCCCACCCCCAAGAAAGACCCGATGGGGATGGATTACATCGCCGTTTTTGAAGGCGAATCAGACGAAGAGCCAGCCTCCGCCAATCAAATCAAGATCAGCACGGAAAAGGTCCAGAAACTCGGCGTCAAAACCGAGCCCGCCAGCCTGCGATCGCTGGACAAGATCGTTCGCGCGGCCGGCCGAATTGAGCCGGACGAACGTCGTACCTACGCCATTTCGCCCAAGTTCGAGGGTTATGTCGAACGACTGTACGTCAATGTCACCGGTCAAGCCGTCGGTCGTGGGCAGCCGCTGTTTGAAGTCTACAGCCCGGAACTGGTTTCGGCGCAGCGGGAATACGCGATTGCCGCAGAGGGTGTGACGTCCCTAAAAGAGGCAGAGGGCGAAGCACAGCGCGGCATGAAGCAACTGGCCGATTCGAGCTTATTGCGCCTGAAGAACTGGGACATCTCTGAGGAACAGATCAAAGCGCTGGCGAAATCGGGCGAGTCCAAGCGAACACTAACGTTCCGCTCGCCGGTTTCCGGTATTGTCACCGAGAAGAAGGCGGTTCAGGGCATGCGTTTTATGCCGGGCGAGGCGCTCTACCAGGTCACCGATCTTTCCGCCGTGTGGGTCGTCGCCGATGTGTTCGAACAGGACATCGGCCTGGTCAAAACTGGCACCATCGCAAAAGTTAAAATCAACGCCTATCCGGACAAGTTGTTTGAAGGCAAGGTCAGTTATGTCTATCCAACCCTGAACGCGGCCAGCCGTACCGTACCGGTGCGTGTTGAATTGGCAAATCCGGGTCTGTTATTGAAACCATCCATGTTTGCCCAGGTTGAGTTACCGGTGGCTGCAAAGGGCTCGGTGGTTACCGTGCCGACCTCGGCCGTGATCGATAGCGGGACGCGTCAAATCGCGATCATCCAGGCCAAGGAAGGTCGCTACGAGCCGCGCGAAGTCAAACTCGGTGCACGCAGTGATACCTACGTTGAAATACTGGACGGTGTGAAGGACGGCGAACTCGTCGTCGTTGCCGCCAATTTCCTGATCGACGCGGAAAGCAATCTGAAAGCCGCGGTCGGTGGTTTCGGCCACTCAGCTCACGGCGCGGCACCCAAGGCGGGCACCGATGCCGAGAAAACCGCGCCGGCCGCTAAAGGAGCAGGACACAAGGCGGAAGGAACAGTAGATAGCATTGACGCTAAAGCGGGTACGGTCAGTCTCAATCACGGCCCGATCGACAGCCTCAAGTGGCCGGCGATGACGATGGAGTTCAAGGTCGCTAATGAGGCAATGTTGAAAGCCTTGAAACCGGGCTCCATGGTGACGGCCGAGTTCGTCGAGCGCCAGCCGGGCGAGTGGGTGATCACCAGCGTCAAGCCGATGACGATGGGTAAAGAAGCCGCTACGCCGGCTCCTGCAGCCAATTCGCATGCCGGTCACTAACGGACGACAAGGGAGAAACGCACCATGCTGTCCAAAATCATCGACTGGTCGGGTCGGAACATTTTTCTCGTTCTGCTCGCCACGCTGTTCATTGTTGTCGCCGGCGTCTTTGCCGTTCTCAGAACGCCGATTGACGCGCTGCCCGATCTGTCCGACGTGCAGGTCATCGTTTATACCGAGTACCCCGGCCAGGCACCGCAGGTGGTTGAGGATCAGGTGACCTATCCGCTGACGACCGCCATGCTGTCAGTACCGAAGTCCAAGGTGGTGCGCGGTTTCTCCTTCTTCGGCGCGTCGTTTGTCTACATCATTTTTGAGGATGGCACCGATATCTACTGGGCGCGTTCGCGCGTGCTGGAATACCTCAACTTTGCTTCCGGCCGCATGCCCAAGGGCGTCTCGCCGCAGATCGGGCCCGATGCCACCGGTGTCGGCTGGGTTTATCAGTACGCCCTGCTGGCCAAAGACAAGACGCTGGCCGAACTGCGCTCGATTCAGGACTGGTTCGTCCGTTATCAGCTGAGTAAAGCACACGGTGTTGCCGAAGTGGCGTCAATTGGCGGCTTTGTGCAGACCTACCAAGTGACGGTCGACCCGGTGAAACTGCGTTCCTACGGCATTCCGCTGATGAAGGTCGCGCAGGTGATCCGCGATTCGAACCGCGACGTCGGCGGGCGTGCCGTGGAGATGGCCGAGACGGAATACATGGTGCGCGGCAAGGGATATTTGCGCGGCAAGGGCGACATCGAGATGCTCGCCCTGAAGAGTGACAAAGGCAGTCCGGTCCTGATTCGTGACATCGGACGGGTCGAGCTCGTGCCCGACGAGCGGCGCGGGCTGACTGAGCTTAACGGTGAAGGGGAAGTCGTTTCGGGCATTGCCATGGCACGTTACGGCGAGAACGCGCTGGAGGTCATCCACAACCTGAAAGAAAAAATCGCCGAAATCGGCCCCGGCCTACCCGAAGGCGTGACGGTGGAAGCGGTCTATGACCGCTCCGAACTCATCCACCGCGCCATCGAGACGCTCAAGGGAACGCTGCTGGAAGAATCCATCATCGTGGCGCTGGTGTGTTTCGTCTTTCTGCTGCACGTGCGTAGCGCTCTGGTCGCCATTCTGATGCTGCCGGTCGGCATTCTGATTGCCTTTATTGCCATGCGCTCGCTGGGCATGAACTCCAACCTGATGAGTCTGGGCGGCATCGCCATCGCCATCGGGGCGATGATCGACGCGGCCATTGTGATGATCGAGAACGCGCACAAACATCTGGAGCGGCTGCCCGAAGAGCATTCGACCAGTGACCGCTTCGAGGCCATGCTCGACGCGTGCAAGGAAGTCGGCCCGGCGCTCTTCTTCTCGCTACTGATTATTACGGTTTCCTTCCTGCCGGTGTTCAGTCTGGAAGGGCAGGAGGGGCGGCTCTTCTCACCGCTTGCCTATACCAAGACGTTTTCGATGGCTGGGGCGGCATTGCTTTCGGTGACCCTGGTGCCCGTACTGATGATGCTGTTCATTCGCGGCAAGATCATGCCGGAGGCCAAAAATCCGGTGAATCGTTTCCTGATCTGGGTTTACCGGCCGATCATTACCGGCGTTATGCGCTGGAAAAAAGTCACCATCGCCCTCGCGCTGATCGCACTGGCCGTTTCCATTTATCCGGCGTCGAAACTGGGCAGCGAATTCATGCCGACCTTGAATGAGGGAACGCTGCTCTACATGCCGGCGTCGCTGCCGGGCATGTCGATCACCAAGGCCGCCGAACTCCTGCAAACGCAGGACAAAATCATCAAAAGTTTCCCTGAGGTTGCATCGGTTTATGGCAAGGCCGGTCGTGCCAACACGGCGACCGACCCCGCACCCACTGAAATGTTCGAGACGGTCATCAACCTCAAGCCGGAATCCGAGTGGCGTCAGGGCCTCACCACCGACAAGTTGATCGCCGAACTGGACAAGGCACTGCAGTTCCCGGGCGTGGCGAACTCCTGGACGATGCCGATCAAAGCGCGCATCGACATGCTGTCGACCGGGATTCGTACGCCGATCGGCATCAAGGTCTTCGGCAAAAATCTGGACGAAATGGAGCAACTGGCCAAGCAGATCGAGGCCGTGGTGAAAGCGGTTCCCGGCACCACCAGTGCGTTTGCTGAACGTATTACCGGCGGCTTTTACTTGAATATCGAGCCGGATCGTGAACAACTGGCGCGCTATGGCTTGAGTGTCGGCGAATTGCAGGACGTGATCGGCACTGCACTCGGTGGCGAAATGGTCACCACGACCGTTGAAGGCCGCGAACGCTACGGCGTGACCGTGCGCTATCCGCGTGAGCTGCGCTCTGATCCGCAACAGATCGCCCGTGAGGTGCTGATCCCGACGATGGACGGAGCGATGATCCCACTCGGGCAAGTGGCCAAGGTGGTCGTCGCCAAGGGAACGCCGGGTATTCGCACCGAGAATGCGCTGCTCTCGGCGTATATCTACGTGGACACCCGCGACAGCGACCTCGGTGGTTTCGTCGCTCGTGCAAAAAAAGCCGTGGCTGAACAGGTTACCTTCCCTCAGGGTTACTACATCACCTGGAGCGGCCAGTTCGAAAATATGGAACGCGCGATTGCCAAGATGAAGGTTGTCGTGCCGGTGACCTTGCTACTCATCTTCCTGCTGCTCTACCTCAATTTCCGGCGCATTACCGAAACGCTCATCGTTATGCTCTCGGTGCCGTTCGCGCTCGTCGGCGGCATCTGGCTGATGTGGTGGCTGGGCTACAACCTCTCGGTCGCTGTGGCCGTAGGCTTTATCGCGTTGGCGGGGGTAGCAGCCGAGACCGGCGTAATCATGCTCATCTATCTCGATCACGCCTGGGAGGCAGTCAAGTTGAAGTGCCGTGAAGCGGGACACGCACCGACCGTCGGTGACCTCTACGAAGCCATTATGGAAGGTGCCGTCGAACGCGTACGGCCCAAAATGATGACCGTCGTCGCCATCATGGCCGGCCTGCTGCCGATCATGTGGGGTACGGGCACCGGCTCCGAAGTCATGAGCCGTATCGCTGCGCCAATGGTCGGCGGAATGATCTCGTCGACCGTGCTGACCCTCGCAGTCATTCCTGCCATCTACGCGCTGGTCAAGCAGTGGCGGCTTAAGCGGGGGCTTGAAAATTAGTCGATTCGATAGCGCTTCTGAACTGTCGAGACAAGTTGCGGTGCTCGTCGCGATAGTGTTGGCTGTCGCGCTGACGATCTACGTCGTTGATCTTTTCGGCGAGAAAAACGATGCCGGTTCGGTGGCTAAGAAACACTTTCGCTGCCACTGAGTGGAAAAACCACCTTCGAAGGGCGATCTGTCACCGGCAGATCGCCCTTCTTATTGGTCGTCTCTGTAAGGAATAGCTCGCGTTACGCGCAACCGCTCGAACTACGGTTCGGACCGTTCTAAACAGAACGACAATCCGATGCAATGAGGCCGTTCCTGCAACCGTCACTTGGAGGGCTAAATCTTGCGTCAAGCCATTAAAAATGGCGTGCGAGGGCTGACCGAAATGTAATTCTTCGGCCATGTTGTCGACAGTGACCAGGGCATAAAGTGATGTTGTCCATGCAGAAAGGACAACCAAGATTCTCCGACCATAACTCAAGGAGTTGCCATGGAACACAAACACGAATCAGCTAACGACGGTGTATTGAAATCCAAAGCAAACATTGCGCTCGTCGTCTTCTTGCTCATCGGTGCCTATTTCCTGGCGACTGAGCATTGGGCGCACATTTCCGGATGGATTCCCTACTGGCCGTATCTGCTTCTGCTCGCCTGCCCGTTGATGCATTTGTTCATGCATGGCGGTCATGGTGGGCACGGTGATCATGGCAGTCAGGGCGGTCATGGCAGTCAGGGCGGTCATGGTTGTTGCGGGCCCTCGTCAAGTGACGCACCGAACGACTCGACCAAGGAGAAAAGATAATGGACCACAGTTCGGCTCCGGCGTATGGAATCTGGTCGCTGGTGATCATCAATTCACTGGTGTTCATCATCTTTGCTTTCAGCTTCACCAAGCCCCAATCGTCGCGGGACTGGCGTTCGTTCGGTGCCTTCTCGGCTTTCCTAGTAGCGTTGTTTACAGAGATGTACGGCTTTCCGCTCACGATCTACCTGTTTTCCGGCTGGCTTGCACAGCGATTTCCAGGTGTCGACTTTCAGTCACACGATGCAGGGCATCTTCTGGAAGTAATGATCGGCTGGAAGGGAGATCCTCATTTTGCACCATTCCATCTCCTGAGCAGTGTGTTGATTGCCCTTGGCTTCTGGCTACTTGCTTCGGCGTGGAAGGTGTTGTATCAGGCGCAGCGTAATCACCGCTTGGCGACAACGGGAGCGTATGCGCATGTGCGTCATCCCCAATACGTCGGTTTCGTAATGATCATGACCGGGTTTCTCTTCCAGTGGCCGACGTTGATCACGCTCGTCATGTTTCCGATTCTGGTTTTGATGTATTCACGGCTGGCACATCGGGAAGAGCGCGAAGCCGAGCACGAGTTTGGCGACGATTACCGGCGATACAAAGCCCGTACACCGGCTTGCCTTCCAGCGCTTAGCTCGAAGCGCGAGGCATAAGTTCCATCCCTTGCGCGTATGAATTTTTGCAACGGCATAGACAGCGGCGGCTGAGTAGGATGACCGAGGTGCCTTTCTTATACATGCCCAGATTTTGGTATTTTTACATTGGGTAAATGGAACCACAGGTCAATATCGGCGCTCAATTGAACTCTGCGGGGAACGGTCTTTCAAAGAAGGGCCGTTCGTGCTTTAGCACGAGCGGGATCGTTCCAACCTCGAGGAGAAGACAATGCGCAAACTTATCGTCCTACTTGGTACCCTGTTCATGAGTTTCTCAGCGCTGGCTTTCCATTGCCCGGCCGATATGAAGAAAATCGACGAAACCCTGGGTGCGAATCCTAAACTCACGGCTGAACAAATATCTGACGTAAAGAGGCTGCGAGCCGAGGGCGAAACGCTGCACAAGGCGGGCAAACACCAAGAATCGGTTGATACACTTGGCAAGGCAATGAAGATTCTGGGCATCTGACCTGTTGTCCTTGACTAAGCACCTCTCTTGTCAGCAGTGTCTGAACGGCCGGCAAGCGAGGTGGATTTTCGGCCAGTTATATCTGAACCCTACGCAAGCGCAAGGCATTGGTGATCACCGAGACGGATGAGAGACTCATCGCCGCTGCAGCGATCATTGGCGATACCAGCAAACCGAAAAACGGGTAGAGAATCCCTGCGGCAACGGGCACTCCGGCGGCGTTGTAAACCAGCGCGAAGAACAGGTTCTGCTTGATGTTGAGCATGGTGGCCTGCGCCAGGCGATGGGCCCGCACAATGCCATTCAAGTCACCTTTGACCAGCGTGAAACCGGCGCTTTCGATCGCCACATCGGCACCCGTACCCATCGCGATACCCACATCCGCCTGCGCCAGCGCCGGGGCGTCGTTGACCCCGTCGCCCGCCATAGCAACCTTGTGACCCTCGGCCTGTAACTGCGAAATGAGGCGCGCCTTGTCGGCGGGAAGAACATCCGCGCGAATCTCGTCAATGCCCAGCCGCCCAGCGACCGCACGTGCCGTACGCTCGTTGTCGCCGGTCGCCATGATAATGCGCAGACCCTGTGCGTGCAGCGCTTTGAGCGCAGCGGGCGTGGATTCTTTGACCGGGTCGGCAACGCAAACCAATCCGGCAATTTCTTGACCGATGAGGACGAACATCACGGTCTCACCCTGATCGCGTCGCGTGTTTGCCATCTCGACGAAGCGATCTCCATCGAGGCCGAGTTCGGCGAGAAGCTTGGCGTTACCCAAGGCCACTGCTTGTCCGTCGACCATGCCTCGGACACCTCTGCCGGTTAGCGCTTCAAACGCTTCGGCCTTGGCTAGTTCGAGTCCGCGCTCTTGCGCACCGGCAACGATCGCTTCGGCCAGAGGATGCTCTGAGCCCTTTTCAAGACTGGCGGCCAGACGTAACACCTTGGCTTCATCTTGCCCCGGAGAAGGCAGCACGGCCACGAGTTTCGGCTTGCCGACCGTCAGCGTACCGGTCTTGTCGACGATCAGCACATCGACCTTGGCGAAACGCTCCAGCGCCTCGGCGTTCCGGATCAAGACGCCGACCTGCGCACCACGCCCAGTGGCCGTCATGATCGACATGGGCGTCGCCAGCCCAAGCGCGCACGGGCAGGCTATGATCAACACGGCAACCGCAGAAATCAGCGCGTAGGAAAGCGCGGGGGCTGGCCCCCAACTCGCCCAGGCAATGAAGGCGAGAACCGCAATGGCGATGACGATCGGAACGAAGATGCCGGCTACAGAATCGGCGAGCTTCTGGATGGGTGCGCGTGAGCGTTGCGCGTTGGCCACCATATCGACGATCTGGCTGAGTAGCGTATCGGCACCGACTCGCTTTGCCTCGATGATCAGCGAGCCTGTACCGTTGATCGTGGCCCCGGTAATGGTATCGCCAGGGACTTTTTCCACCGGAATCGGTTCGCCCGAGATCATTGATTCATCGATCGATGAACGGCCTTCGAGGACCACGCCATCGACCGGTACTTTGTCGCCCGGACGCACCCGCAAGTGGTCGCCGACGACGACTGTCTCGACCGGGATATCCTCCTCACGCCCGTCAGCCCGGATCACGCGTGCCGTCTTGGGGGCGAGATCGAGCAGCGCGCGTATCGCGGAACCTGTTCGCTCGCGGGCACCGAGTTCCATGACTTGCCCAAGCAGGACCAGGACCACGATCACTGCACCCGCTTCGAAATAAACGCCGACATGACCCTGTGCATCACGGAAGCCATCTGGAAACAATCCAGGCACCAGCACGGCAACGATACTGAACAGATAGGCCGCGCCGACCCCCAGGCTGATCAGCGTGAACATATTGAGACTGCGGTTGAGCACCGATTTCGCGCCACGGACGAAAAACGGCCAGCCGGCCCAGAGCACGACCGGCGTACTCAAGATGAGTTCGACCCACTGTGCCGTAGACTCGCCCAGCTTTTGCCGGATTAGTCCCAGTCCAACGAGCGGCCCCATCGTAAGCAGCAGGAGGGGTATCGTCAGCGCCGCACCGACCCATAAGCGTCGTTTGAAATCGGCCACCTCCGGATTCGGGCCGGCATCGGCCGCAGGCACCCCCATCGGTTCCAGCGCCATCCCGCACTTCGGACAATCGCCGGGCGCTTCACGAACGATTTCGGGATGCATCGGACACGTATACGTTGTGCCTTTGGGTAAGATCGGCTTCGATTTCTGCGCGGCGGGTTGCAGGTAAGACTCAGGATTGGCCGCAAATTTGTCGTGGCACTTCGCCGAGCAGAAGTGGTAGGTCTGGCCATCATGTTCGAGGCTGGGCTTGCCGGTCCCAAGCGTGACGGTCATGCCACAGACCGGATCGTTGGCCGTTGTCGCTGCCGCCATCGTGTGTTCATGCGCATGATGGGAATGCTCCGCACCGTGAGCGTGCTCGTGCGTCTCGTGATTTTCGTTGTGCTTGGATGACTGGTCGTGTGATTTCATTTCGTTCTCTCCAGATGGGATGGAGACCAGCGTAAACCTGTGCGTCGCACATAGGTCAAGCGGTATTTCAAGCTGATTTGCGAAATCGAAACCAGTTTTGGATGAACCTCAATCGACATTTCAATGACAGCCACCGTCGTCGGTCGCTTCGATGAGCGCACACACGGCGTGACCATCGGGCTCACCATCGGGCATTCGTGCCCACAGCGTAATGGCGTGTTCCAGGCGCGCCTGCAGCGCCTGCATCCCCGCAAGATGTTCGCGCGTTTCGGCGATGCGTCGCTCGACGATTTCTCTCACCACCGGACAGGGGACTTGGCCGCAATCGGATAAGCCAAGGATCTTGGCTATTTCATCGAGTTGAAAACCCAATTTCTTGGCGCGCAGCACGAAACGGAGGCGGTTGAGATCGGCGTTTGTATAACGCCGATACCCGTTATCTGGATCCTTCTGGGGTTTGAGCAGGCCAACCCGGGTGTAATAACGGACCGTTTCAGGTGTCACTGTGGCCCGATGGGCCAGTTCATTAACTTTCACGGCATTTCTCCCGGCATTGAACGTCAACGCGAGTGCGAAATTTCGGGCTAATCGAAGCGGCACGGATACCGTCGCCCCAGATCGTCCTGTGACTTGGTGACGTCCGATCATCTATTGAGGTCGTTTGTCCCGCTGTCCAGCCCCGGGAGGTGGCGCTGAACAGCAGGCACCGGGCTTTGTCCTGGCATGCGCTTCTGCATTACTTTTGAGCCACGCCTTGAACGCCTCGCGCAATGCATGGAACCATTGAGTCATAACAACTCTCCTTTCTTCTGCAGAGCACGACAAAAGTGGTTACTGTCTTGAATTATGATGTCGAACGGCCTGATCATCGCGCTCAATTGGAATGAGGACGTACCGGTCACCGCGTGTTTGAGTTTCAACCCACCGTGTCTTGCGTTCACTCCGCCGGGCGAAAATACCCGCCAGCCCGATGATCATCAAAATAATGCTGACCCACATCGCTATGATTCCTGGCCATCCCAGTCCCATAACATGATCGATTCCGTACATGGTCTTTCCTCGTGTGAAAATACTGCAAATAGATCGATAGCGCTACACTCATTCTTCAGTGGATTAATTCGAGAAATGATCCGGTTGCGCTCATTTTGCCGGCTTGCTTGGCCTCTTTTCAGGAACGCCAGCGCCTCTGTGACCGGGCATTGTCTCGCCGCCACCCATCATGCCCTCCATCATCGGACAGCCCGCACCCATGGCTTTCATCATGTCGTTTATGTCCTGCATTTGCGCCATCATCATGGACAGGCGTGCCTGCGAATCATTAACTTGCTGCATGGCGCGCAGACGCGTTTCCATTCTGTCCCGGAGCAAATCCGGCGAAATTGGGGTTGTCTGGGCTGCAGCGTCGGAGGTTTGCGTGACTGCCGGATGGTGACTGTCATGGGCTTCATCCGGCTTGTCGGCCGCCAGCACCGCAAGCGGTACCGACAAAACGGAAATCAGCAGGAGTTGCATCGTGTTTCGTGTGAGGGTTTTCATGGTTATTCCTTTCATGGATTACAGAATCAATAGCGAGCGTAAGTCGCCGTGGTGCCGTCTTTTTTAACGAGTAACACCGCATACGGCGCTTTACTGGTGTCACTCATGCCCGGAGCGCTCGCCGGCATGCCGGGAACATCGAGCCCTCGGGCGTCAGGTTTTTCGGCAAGAAGTTTCTTGATGTCGCCGGCAGGAACATGACCTTCGATAAAGTAGCCGCCAATCTCCGCCGTATGGCAAGACGCCAAGGCCATGGGTACCCCCAGACGCATCTTCTGATCGACCACGTTGTTGATCTCGTGCGTGATGACCTTGAACCCATTGACGTTCATGTGATCAATCCATTTCCCGCAACATTCGCACGTCGGGCTTTTGTAAACATGTACTGTCTGCACTGAAGGCGCGGCCCAAACGACCGAAGCGAGCAGCGAAAGAAAAAATGCGACTTTGGCGAGAGGTTTCACAGAAGGCTCCTTTGTTTGGACTGTCCTCAGTATGCTCTGCCGTAACCAACAGCACGCTGACGCGCGGATTACAATTGCGTAATCTTTGTGCTCAAGGAACCGCGTCAAAGGACATTTCTACCAAGAGGCGTCCGAGGATGGGACGCAGCACGCTGGTGGAAATCCACCTGCGCCCGGGTGCGCACATTGATGATCGGACCGCTCTCGGCAGATGCAGTGATCGTAAGTGGCCTACTTCAGGTAAGACCGCAATACAGTAACCACCTGCTCCAAATCCTCCTGCCTTTGTGGTGGCGGTATGTCATTCGCACCAAGATGGTCGCGGATATGTCCCTCCAACACTTCCGCCATCAAGCCATTCACAGCTCCCCGGATCGCTGCGATCTGTTGCAGAACAGCCGAACATTCCGTCTCGTGTTCCAGCGCCTTCTCCAACGCCTCGGCTTGGCCTTTAATGCGTCGTACACGAGTCAGCAACTGTTTCTTACCCTTGATCGTATGTGGCATGGTTTCCTCATTTTTGCGTCAAAGCATACTGGGGTATAGTATATGCGATTCAAGCAATAGGGCATTTTCACATGCAAACTACTATTTCTGTTGAGAAGTGGCGTCACTCTCACGTCTTTGATGAGGGCAACCCGCTGGCTGAGAGAAACACGTGTTGGGCGGCCGTCTTGACCGCTGCGATGATGGTCGCAGAGATCGCCGGGGGATGGGGATACAATTCGATGGCGCTGCTCGCGGACGGGTGGCACATGAGTTCACACGCTTTGGCGCTCGGCCTCTCGGTGCTGGCGTATGGGGCCGCTCGACGCTTTGCCTGCGACAAGCGGTTTGCCTTCGGCACATGGAAGATCGAGGTGCTGGGCGGCTATACCAGCGCAATTTTCCTCATTGGCGTTGCTGGGCTTATGCTCTATCAGTCTGTTGAACGACTGATTTCTCCGACGCCGATTCACTTCGATCAAGCCATCGCGATTGCCATGGCCGGTCTACTCGTAAACCTTGCTTGTGCCTGGCTGCTTAAGGATGGTCAATCTCATCATCATGATCACGAACATCACCAAGAGCAAACAATTCACGATCACCATCACGATTTGAATTTGCGTTCAGCCTATTTGCACGTTCTGGCGGACGCAGCTACTTCGGTGCTCGCCATTCTGGCGCTGTTTGGCGGCAAGCTTTGGGGGGCAAGTTGGCTTGATCCGATGATGGGTATTGTCGGTGCCGGACTAGTCACGGTATGGGCGTATGGGTTGCTGCGCGACACTGGACGTGTGCTGCTCGATGCTGAAATGGATGCCCCCGTGGTGGCGGAAATTCGAGAGGCCATCAAAGCAAGCCCCGTCATGGCCGAAATCACAGATTTGCATGTGTGGCGCGTCGGAAAGGGCAAATACGCCTGCATCCTGTCGCTTGCCGTCCAGGGCGATGCTACGTCAGACGACTTCAGACAACAGTTGCGTATCCATGACGAGTTGGTTCACGTCACGGTTGAAGTAAACGGTGTGTGCGGGCGAGACGGGAAGAATCGCCCGCTAAGCCGCTGTTAGTCTCAGGGTCAGTAGCAATCTCAATCTGCGGCTATCCTCGGGGAGCTTCAGCGAAATTTGCCCCTGAAAATTACCCAACTTATTACTGGGACCGCGATCCATTGAAGCAGAGGAAGCAGTCCGATGCCAGCAATCGTTGGCATGCCTGACGCGTAGGCCCAGGAGCCGAGGACGTAGACGTTACGCCATTCGCTCCAGGCGGTATACGCCAGTCCGAAAAGGAGGGCTAACGGTCCAGCGACTCGCAAATCAGCGATTGGCCAATCCAACCGGTGTCGTATCCGCGCCACGACCAGAAAAACTCCACTGGCAATCAATACATCGCCCACGCTGCAATGCAGGATCGCCCAAGCAATATCCTGCGCATTCCCTGCGGTCCAGAGGGTATAAAACGAAATCTGTGCCACTTCCCACAATAAGTTGAGCGAAAAGGTGACAGCCATCCAGAACAGGATCGGTCGAAAGCGGAACATTCGGCAACACCAATGGATAAATACGATCGAACTGACCATCGGCGAAAATGAAATTCACGGTCAGTTTTAACAGACAACGCCCGCCAATTCCACTAAAGGCGCTATCACAATTATCACGAGTTTCCCCTTGATCGACAACCAACACCCCATGACTCCTGACGGCCGTCGACACGTGCCGACGTAACCGAAGGATTGAGAAGTCCTTTGCGACCCAGCCAATGCCGAGAAAATGGTAGTGAACTGACAAAGATGTAATCCGGGCGTCACTCTCCCGACAGAAGTGCACACGTATTCTCCATTAGTCATTTCTGCCGAGCGCGGATTCGTGATCGGCATGTCGTACTCGATAAATTGAAAAAAACAAATGGCAGCAATCCGGGGCTGACAGGCCAAATTTTGAATCCATGCTTGTAGTAGAGGACCGAGGTAATTATATGAAGACCTATTTAACCCGGTGGCTAGCCGCCGCGACTTTGGCGCTTACCGGGCTAACTTTCCCCGTGCAGGCACAACAAGCCCTTGTTGCCGGACGAGATTACAGTCTGATCGAGCCTGCGCAACTGACCGACAATCCGCAAAAAATCGGGGTCACCGAGTACTTCTCCTACGCTTGTCCTCATTGCAACGTGCTAAACCCGAGCCTTACAAGATGGGCAGCCAAACTGCCCGCAGATGTCGAATTCAAACGCGTGCCAGTCAGCTTCAGCCCCTTCTATCAACTCATGGCGAAGCTCTTTTACACGCTCGACGCCTTGGGTGAATTGCCTCGGCTCGATACGGCGGCCTTCGCTGCCATCCATGAAAAGGGTCTAAAACTGATTGACGAAAAGAGCATTCAGGCGTGGGCCGTTGCGCAAGGGATCGAAGCCAAGAAATTCAGTGTTGCCTTTAACTCCTTTGGTGTCACCGGCGATACCAAGCGTGCCGAACAATTGACGAAGAACGGCAAGATTCAAGGCGTTCCCGCCATTGTGGTTGATGGCCGGTATTTGGTCATCGGGAAGGACATAAAGTCGCCCGACGAACTGCTGATACTGGCTGACAAAGTAATCGCCAAGGCGCGCTACGAACGTAGTCAAAAGTAGAAACAACCGTTGCGAAGCGCGGTGCGCAAACGGTTTGCCGGCGGATAATTAAATCGTTTATTTCAACGACGGCCAGGCAGCAGCGACTATTTACCAAAATGCAGTAGGAACTTTGGACGTTGCTCACGGCGGATTGTCCGTGCGCTTAGCGGTCTTACCTTGGCAAGGAACGTTTTGATGTGCGTGACCATGGACGAGAGACTCGGTATCTGTTACCTATATTTCAAGGGTGATTTGACTGCTCCGACGATGGCCGAAGCCGAACGAACGGTAATTGACGCCTTGCGCCGCTATGATGCCTTCGAGGTCGATCTGTCCGGTGTGGGGGTCATCGACCAATCGGGCGTCCGGCTTCTCCGGTGGATGAAGAATAACGGCAGCCGCACGATTCGCTTTGTTAACCCGTCACCGGTGGCATTACTGGCGTTGGAGTCGAAAATCGACGATTGGTCTTGAAATCGGGTTGCGGACAAGAATCGAGACCACCACCGTTGGTTTTCCGAAATGCTATGCACCGACGCCGGTACCCGCCTTCAACATGCAATCCTGATCCTATTGATCGATAATACGTAGGCTTGGAGACATGCCGCCAGTCTCTGAAATCGGAAATTCCACTTTCCCTCAAATGCTTTCCGGCAATGGGCATGCCGGCCACGGGATCAGCGCCGTGGTGTCTACTACGGGAAGCGTGGCACAGTAGATTTTCTGCGACGCTTTGGACAGTTCTCTACTTCTTGCGCTTTCAGCCACGGTATCGCGGCATCTGGCAGGTACAACCGGCGTTCCCGCTCAATCTGTTCATCAGGGCAGTGCCGACGGAAATACGTTCGAAATCGATGTCGAGCGAGAATAATTTGCCGAGAATGCGTTGATGCACGAGTTTTCTCCAGATCGCGTTAGCGGGCCTTTCAAGCACCTGATGGAAATGCTGAAAAATTTGAAGGATTAACATGGATGACGCGGACGAACTGGCTGGGACATTACCGAAAAATCTCAACGCCTTACGCTGGATATTGGTGCGTAAGCTTGGGAGTGCCGTCTTGGTTATTGGACTTATTGCGGGAGGTGCTTCTTACCAATTTGAGACCTACCGCGTCGAGCAAGCGGCTTTGGAACGTGCAGAAGAAGGCGCACGACATTTCGAATCCTCGGCCGTTCAACTGGTTTCCGACAAGCGAACATACAGCAAGCACGAAGAACTGGAAAAATTACTGGACCGGAACCAGTTCGTCGGTATCCGAATATTTGCCGTCGACACGGCGTTGGTCTACGAAACCTGGGCGGATATTCCGCAGGCGGTAATCAATGCCGCACGATCCCAAAAGCACGAGTGGCCCGTGCCCGGCGATGTCCATCGGCACTGGAGCAACGTGGCTGGACAACAGCTGATACAAGTAGTGTTGCCACTCACCGGAAAGGATGGTGCCCTTGACGGTTACCTTGAGAGCGTAACCCGACTGGACGAGAAGACCCTGCAAACTCAACGCGACCAGATCTTCAACGGCGTGCTGACGGCCGCTATTTCCATTCTGATCACGGCCGTTCTGCTGTATCCACTCCTGTTAGCCATGTTGCGACGATCGGAACGCTTATCTCATCGACTTCTCGATTCGAACCTGTCGCTATTGAACTCGCTCGGGAATGCCATTGCCAAGCGGGATTCAGATACGGATGCGCATAACTATCGGGTCACTCACTACGCGGTGGCGCTGGCTGAGGCGATGAACGTGCCGGAGGCAGACATTGTCAACCTGGTGGTTGGCGCGTTTTTACATGACGTAGGAAAGATCGGGATTTCGGACAGTATTTTGCTCAAACCCGGAAAACTCAGTGCGGAAGAGTTTGAAGTCATGAAAACTCACGTGTTGCTCGGTATCCCCCTGCGTCAGGATAGTTGTCCCTTTGCCTGATTTAGACTACAGGCATTGAAATGCAGGGGACGAGGAAGAGGACGACGTGAGATATCCGAAGGAACTGAAGCAGAAAGTGTTGTCGCGGATGATGGCGCCGAGGA
>JBBQAT010000050.1:0-26450 GCA_038316625.1 Burkholderiales bacterium | reverse complement strand
GCTATTGAAAAACAAACCGTAAGGGTTGCGTCCAGCGGCGGTTGCAATCCCTTACACTTGCCTTTTTAACGCGTCAGCCCACGCGATCAAGTCACCCCGTTCGCCGCCCCTTCAGGCTCATACCTGGATTGGAAAATACTGTTCCGTTGGCTCTGCCATCTATCCCGAATACGATTCAGCGCCCGAAGAGCGGTGCGTCACTGTGCTATTATCAGCGGCTTAATTTTTCACCGGTTTCCCTCTTTTTTCGTGCTAAATATCGATCTTCATTGCCATTCCACGGCGTCTGACGGCCTTCTGCCCGCCGCCGATGTCGCGCGTCGTGCCGCAGAAAATGGCGTCAACATGCTGGCGCTTACTGACCACGACAATCTGGACGGACTAGCAGCGGCACGCTCAGTCGCCGACGAGGTCGGCATGCGTTTCATCAACGGTGTTGAAATTTCCATCGAGTGGGGCGGTCTACAGATTCATATCCTCGGTTTCAACTTCAATGCGGATGACGAGGTACTCAATGCCGGTCTGGCCTCGATCCGCTCGGGGCGTGTCGGTCGCGCACAGCGCATGTCCGCCGAACTGGAGAAGATTGGAATCTCCGGGAGTTTCGAAGGTGCCATGCGGCATGCCGAAAACCCGCATCTGATCAGCCGTGCGCATTTCGCCCGTTATTTGGTGGAGATCGGCGTGTGCAAGGATGTACGTAGCGTCTTCGAATCCTATATCGTTCCGGGAAAACCTGGATACGTTGATCACCGCTGGGCGACACTCGAAGAATCAATCAACTGGATCGTCGGTGCCGGAGGCGTGGCTGCGATTGCGCACCCCGGACGTTACAAGCTTTCCCGGCAGGAGATGCGCCTTCTTCTCGATGACTTCAAGCGACTTGGCGGCCAGGCAATCGAAGTCATTTCCGGCAGCCATTCGGCCGAAAACATTGCGGTCTTCGGACGTTTTGCCCGCGAGTATGGTTTTATGGCCTCCTGTGGTTCGGATTTCCACGGTCCCGGGGAGAGCTATATCGATCTGGGCAAGCTGGCACCCCTGCCGCAAGGACTGACGCCGGTCTGGGAAGCCTTCTGACCGTGGCACGCTATCTGACAATCCATCCCGACGATCCGCAGCCGCGCCTGCTTGTCCAGGCGGCTGAGGCCTTGCGTGGCGGCGGAGTGGTAGCCATTCCGACCGACTCGTGCTATGCGCTGGGCTGTCGCCTGGGTGACAAGGATGCCGTCGAGCGCATCCGCCGCATCCGCGACGTGGATGACCGCCATCACCTGACACTGATGTGCCGCGACCTCTCGGAAATCGCCCAGTTTGCACGCGTCGACAACACCCAGTACCGCTTGCTCAAGGCGACGACGCCGGGCAGTTACACTTTCATTCTTGAGGGTACGAAGGAGCTTCCGCGCCGCGTGTTGCATCCCAAGCGCAAGACCATCGGTCTGCGCGTTCCGGCGCACAAGGTGGCGCTGGCGCTGCTTGAGGAACTCGGCGAGCCATTGCTGACTTCGACCCTGATGTTGCCTGGAGACGAAGCGCCGCTGACCGAAGGCTGGGAAATTCAGGACCGGCTTGACGATCATCTGGAACTGATTCTGGATGGTGGCTTTTGCGGTACCGAACCGACCACTATCCTCGATCTGACCAGCATGCCCCCAGTGCTGATTCGAGCGGGGCGCGGGGCGCTTGAGCCCTTTGGCCTGGAGTGAGCGACTAATGGATATTGCAGCCCTGATTCAGACCATTGCCATCGCCGCACTGCCGGTCATTTTTGCCATCACGCTGCACGAAGCCGCACATGGCTATGCGGCACGTCATTTTGGCGACCCGACCGCCTGGCAGGCGGGGCGCATCAGTCTCAATCCGCTGCGTCACATCGACCCGGTTGGGACGCTGCTAGTCCCGGCCCTGATTCTGCTGACCAGTTCTCTGGTCGCTGGCAGCGCCATGTTGTTCGGCTGGGCCAAGCCAGTACCTGTCGATTTCGGGCGCTTACGCAATCCCAAGCGTGACATGCTCTGGGTTGCCGCCGCAGGTCCGGCGGTGAATCTACTGATGGCGCTGGCTTGGGCTGGGCTGTTCAAACTGGCCATGTTGATGCCGTTCAACGTCTATAGTTTGCCGCTGGCTGAAATGAGCCGGACCGGGATCAGCGTCAATCTGGTACTGATGGTGCTCAACCTGCTGCCGTTGCCGCCGCTCGATGGAGGACGGATCGCCGTGAGCCTGCTGCCGCATACGCTGGCCTGGAAGTTTGCGCGGGTCGAGCGTTGGGGTTTTCCGATCCTTCTGATTCTGATGTTTACCGGTATCCTCGGTGACATCATGTGGCCTTTCGTCTCTCTGTTCAAAAACCTCATCATTCTTCTCTTTCAACTGAACTGACTACTATGTACGCAGAACGAGTCCTCTCCGGCATGCGCCCTACGGGCAGCCTGCACCTTGGTCACTACCATGGTGTGCTGAAAAACTGGATCAAGCTCCAGCATGAGTATCCCTGCCTGTTCTTCGTCGCTGACTGGCACGCCCTGACGACGCAGTACGACGACCCACGCGGCATCGAGAAATCGACTTGGGACATGGTCATCGACTGGCTGGCCGCCGGTGTCGATCCATCCAAAGCGACGCTTTTTATCCAGTCACAGGTGCCGGAGCATGCCGAACTGCATCTGCTGCTGTCGATGATGACGCCGCTCGGTTGGCTTGAACGCGTGCCGACCTACAAGGATCAGCAGGAAAAGCTCACCAACAAGGATCTGACCACCTACGGCTTCCTTGGTTATCCGTTGCTGCAATCGGCCGACATCCTGATCTACCGCGCTGACAAGGTGCCGGTCGGCGAGGATCAGGTGCCGCACATCGAGTTCTCGCGTGAAATCGCCCGCCGCTTCAATCACCTCTACGGCCGCGAACCTGGCTTCGAAGAGAAGGCCAAGGAGGCCGTCAAGAAACTCGGCAGCAAGAATGCCCGCTCGTTTGAGCAGGCGCGCAAATACTTCCAGCAGGAAGGCGACGCGACAGCCAAAGAGCGCGCCCACGCTTTGCTGAACGAGGCACCGAGTCTTTCGCTGGAAGATCGCGAACGTCTGTCCGGTTACCTCGAAGGCACCGGCAAGATGATCCTCGCCGAACCGGGTGCCTTGCTCACCGAAGCCTCGAAGATGCCCGGTCTTGACGGGCAGAAAATGTCAAAGTCGTACAACAACACGATTACCTTGCGTGAAGATGCAGACTCGGTGACGCAGAAGATCAAGCGCATGCCGACCGATCCTGCGCGCGTGCGGCGCACCGATGCGGGCGATCCTGACCGCTGCCCGGTGTGGCAGTTACATCAAGTGTATTCGGATGCGGCGTGCAAGGCGTGGGTGCAAAAGGAATGCCGTAGCGCCGGTATTGGTTGCCTGGAGTGCAAGCAGCCCGTGATTGATGGCATCCTGGCTGAACAGGCACCGATGCACGAACGCGCTCAGACCTATCTCGACGACCCGAAGCTGGTACGCAGCATCATCGCTGACGGTAACGAGAGGGCGCGAATTCTGGCGCAGGCGACGATGCGCGACGTGCGCGAATCGATGGGCCTGAGTTACCGTTAGTTCTATGAACCGAAAATCCACCACAGAGACTCAGAGGCGCAGAGATTACACAGAGGAAACCAGGTTTTTCTCTGTGTGGCTTTTCTCTGTGCCTCTGCGCCTCTGTGGTGGGTGTTGATTTTTGCAATGACCGCCGCCGTCGAACAGTCCGTTGAACCCCGGACCGAAGGCATTGAGCCGCTGGCCCGGATCTACGGCGAGCCGATGGTGCAGATGCCGCTCGATCTGTATATTCCGCCGGATGCCATGGCGGTCATGCTTGATGCCTTTGAAGGGCCGCTCGATCTGTTGCTGTACCTGATCCGCAAGGCCAATGTGAATGTGCTCGACATCCCGATGGCACCGCTGACCGTGCAGTATCTGACCTACGTTGAAGCCATGCGCTCGCACAATCTTGAGCTGGCGGCCGACTATCTGGTGATGGCGGCGATGCTGATCGAGATCAAGTCGCGCATGCTGTTGCCAAAGACCCGAGTTGTTGAAGGCGACGAGGCGGAAGATCCGCGCGCCGAACTGGTTCGTCGGCTGATCGAATACGAGCAGATGAAGCTCGCGGCGTACAACCTAAACGCCATACCGCAGGCCGAGCGTGATTTTGACTGGGTCGAAGTGTGGGTTGAAAAATCCATGTTGCAGCGTTTGCCCGAGGTCAGCCCCGAAGACCTGAAAGACGCCTGGGGTGCTATCCTGCGTCAGGCCAAGCTGCATACGCACCACATGATTCAGCGCGAGGAACTGTCCGTGCGCGAGCATATGGGGCTGATTCTCCGTCGCTTGCGCGATAGCGGTGGTTTTGTCGAGTTTGTCGAGATGTTTGATACGACACTGGGCGCGCCGGTGTTGGTCGTGCATTTCCTGGCGATGCTTGAACTGGCGCGCGAGCATCTGCTCGAAATGACGCAGTCAGAAGTATTCGCTCCGATTTATGTGAGGTTGGCCGATGGCCGAAGTGAACACAAACCTGAATACAAGTCAGCCGAGTAATCCGGGCGAACTGAAGCGGGTTCTTGAAGCGGTGCTGTTGAGTGCGCAGCAGCCACTGTCAGTGCTCGAACTAAGAAAAGTCTTCGTCGAGGAAATTGGAACGGATGTCCTGCGCGTGTTACTCGACGAACTGCGCGAGGAGTGGACTGGACGGCCGCTGGAGCTTCTGCAACTGGCCAGCGGCTGGCGCTTCCGTACACGCGCCGAATTCCTGCCTTACCTGGAACGGCTCAACCCGGAAAAGCCGCCAAAATATTCGCGTGCCGTGCTGGAAACATTGGCCATCATCGCCTATCGTCAACCCGTGACGCGCGGCGATATTGAAGATATCCGCGGTGTTACGGTAGCCACTCAGATCATCAAGGTACTTGAAGAACGCGGTTGGGTTGATGTGGTCGGTCACCGCGGTACGCCAGGTCGCCCGGCGTTGCTGGCGACGACAAAGAAATTCCTCGACGACCTCGGTTTGCGCAGTGTGACCGAGTTGCCACCGCTCGAGATGATGAATCAAACGCTGGAACTGGCCGATGCCCAACATTAAACCCCGTAAAACACCCTTCCGCGCGCCGACTGGCGCACCGCGCCGGCCGGCTCGCCCAAACGCTCACGCCCCGGTAGCCGAAAGCGTGCCGCATGAATCGGACGAAGGGGTGTCGGAGCCCAAGACCCGCCGTGGACCGCGTGCCGATTCATCGGATCACTCAAAACGCGGACGCCACAAGGAATTGCCGGGCAAGCCCGAGCGCCTGCACAAACTGCTGGCACAGAGCGGAGTCGGTTCGCGTCGTGAAATGGAAGAACTGATCGCCGCCGGTCGCGTCAATGTCAATGGCGAAGTGGCGACAACCGGCCAGTCAGCTAAACCGGGCGACCGCATCAAGATCAGCGGCAAATTGGTGCATCTGAAGTTCTCCAACCGCCTGCCGCGCGTGATCATCTACCACAAACCGGAAGGCGAGATTGTGTCGCGCGACGATCCCGATCATCGTCCGACCGTCTTTACCTCCCTGCCCAAAATGTCGGGTGGGCGCTGGGTTGCCGTCGGACGTCTCGATTTCAACACCAGCGGCTTGCTGCTGTTCACCACCTCCGGCGATCTGGCCAACCGGTTGATGCATCCGCGCTATAACCTCGTGCGCGAATACGCTGTACGTGTACTTGGAGAAATTTCCCTGGAGTCGCGCCAGCGTTTGCTCGATGGCGTCGAACTGGATGACGGCACGGCACAGTTTGCCACCTTCCAGGACGTGGGTGGCGAGGGGGCCAACCACTGGTATCGCGTTTCCTTGTTTGAAGGGCGTAACCGCGAAGTTCGGCGCATGTTTGAGGCTGTCGGCGTCGTCGTCAGCCGTCTGATGCGTGTGCGCTATGGCCCGTTCATACTGCCGCCCACACTCAAACGTGGCAAGGTTCTGGAGGTCGGTGAGGCTGATATACAGACGCTGCTCGCTGATTTTGGTATGGAAGACCCGACGCCGGGAAAACCATTGCGGAAACCGAGAACGCGCTGATCGTTGGTGTTTCCGTCAAATTGCGTTTCATTGGCCTTGCAGGTTGGACTCTATAAGGCTTGAATGCCCCGGCTGCTTATATACAAGCCCTCGGTTTTCCCTTAAAATTTCAACCCTTGTCAAGTCGGCGGGCGAGGTGTCAATTTTGAGCCAGTACGTGCCGATCAGATACTGATGCGTGATTTTTCCGGCGGCGTTGGCCGCCGTTTATGTTTTGGGACCACCTCAAGGGCTGCATATGTCTCACGTCATGAATACCTATGCCCGGTTGCCAGTTGCTTTCAGTCATGGAGACGGAAGCTGGATAACCGATACTGAAGGAAAGATTTACCTCGATGCGCTGTCGGGTATCGCCGTTAACACGCTGGGGCATAATCACCCTGACCTGGTGGCGGCTATTGCTGCACAAGCAGGGCGTCTGCTGCATACGTCGAATTTGTACCGCATTCCGCAGCAGGAGCAGTTGGCGGACAAGCTGACAAGCCTGACGGGTATGGATGAGGTGTTTTTCTGCAACTCGGGTTGTGAAGCTAACGAAGCGGCGATCAAGCTGGCGCGTTTCTATGGACACAAGAAGGGGATCGATAGCCCGGCCATCGTTGTCATGGAAAGAGCTTTCCATGGGCGGACGATGGCAACGCTTTCGGCTACCGGCAATCGCAAGACCCAGGCAGGCTTCGAGCCCCTCGTTTCTGGCTTTGCGCGGGTGCCTTACAACGATTTGAACGCCGTTCGCGCAATTGCCGAGCATAACAAGAACGTTGTCGCAGTCATGCTCGAAATGGTGCAGGGTGAAGGCGGTATTCAAACTGCCGATGTCGAGTATCAGCGTGGACTGCGGCAGCTTTGTGACGAAAACGGCTGGTTGCTCATTTGTGATGAAGTCCAGTGCGGCATGGGGCGTACCGGTACATGGTTCGGCTTTCAGCATTCCGGAATTCGTCCAGACATCGTCACTTTGGCCAAAGGCCTCAGCGGCGGTGTTCCGATCGGTGCGTGCATTACGGCAGGGAATGCCGCAGGGCTGTTCAAACCGGGCAATCATGGGTCGACCTTTGGCGGCAATCAATTGGCAACTGCTGCGGCGTTGACCGTGATTGACGTGATCGAAAAGGAAGATCTGATCGCCAACGCAGCGGCTGTCGGGCGACTGATTCGTGAAAACTTGACGGAGGCATTAGCGGACACCAAGGGCTTTGTCGAAATGCGTGGCCAAGGTCTGATGATCGGGATCGAACTGGATCGTCCGTGCGGTGATCTGGTCACTCGCGCCCTGGAAACTGGCTTGCTGATCAACGTAACGGCTGACAAGGTCGTGCGCCTGTTACCCCCGCTAAACTTTAGTGTTGAAGAAGGACGCGAACTCGTGTCGCGTTTGTCCCAACTGATCCGTGATTTTCTTTCGGCCTGAACGAGAACTCGAGAACTGCCATGAACAAACTCCCTCCTCCCGTTAAGCACTTTCTCCAATTCAATGATTTCACTCGCGAAGAATTTGATTACCTTTTCGAGCGTACGCGCTGGATCAAGGCGCAGTTCAAGGCGTTCAAGCAATACTGGCCGTTGAGTGACCGCACGCTGGTAATGATCTTCGAGAAGGCCAGCACCCGGACCCGGCTTTCGTTTGAGACGGGCATGCTTCAGCTGGGCGGTGCGGCGATCTATATGAGCACCAATGATTCGCAGTTGGGTCGCGGTGAACCGGTCGAAGATACGGCGCAAGTCATTTCACGAATGAGTGACTTGATCATGATTCGTACGTTTGAGCAGAGCATTGTCGAGCGTCTGGCGGCGAATTCCCGCGTTCCAGTAATCAACGGCTTGACTAACGAATATCATCCCTGCCAGATCATGGCGGATATTTACACCTACATCGAGCATCGCGGCTCGATCCAAGGCAAGACCGTGGCCTGGATTGGCGATTCGAACAACATGTGCAATACCTGGCTGCAAGCCGCCGAAGTGCTTGATTTTAACGTTCGTGTCTCGACGCCGCCGGGTTATGAGGTTGAGCCTGAGCGTGCGAATCTCGTCGGAACCAATCATTTCAAGCAGTTTGCCGATCCGATGGAAGCTGTGCAGGGTGCGGATATCGTAACTACCGACGTGTGGACTTCAATGGGCTTTGAAGCTCAGAACAAGGAACGCTTGCGCGATTTTGCTGATTGGCAGGTTGACGCTGAGATGATGAGTAAAGCACGGCCGGATTCGATCTTTCTGCATTGCCTGCCGGCCCATCGGGGCGAAGAGGTCGCGGCCGAGGTTATTGACGGCCCGCAGAGCGTCGTTTGGGATGAAGCAGAGAACCGGCTGCACGTACAAAAAGCGCTGATGGAGTATCTGGTAATCGGCCGTGTCAATTCGTAGTCACAAGCGCTGAGCATGCACATCAATGTTTGGGGTGACTGAAGAGCAGGTATCGGCATTCGGCATGACCTTCGGGATCGGTGCCTTCATGCTCTATATGCTCTTCATCATCGGCGAACTGGCCTGGAAGTCGAAGGCCGGCAAGACCGGGACCATCGTCCTGTTTTTCGTCCTTTCATTTGGCATGCTCGGTTTCATTGCCAAGGCTATCTTTCAAAAGTTGTGGGGAATCTGATCATGGCCCAGTTCGAAAATGTAAGTGTCGTCAAGCAGGCTAACGTCTACTTTGATGGCAAGTGTGTTAGTCACACTGTCCAGTTCGCTGATGGCAGCAAGAAAACCGTCGGCGTCATCCTGCCTTCGTCGCTGACCTTCAATACTGTCGCACCGGAGGTGATGGAAGGCGTCGGCGGTTCTTGCAAGGTTCGCCTGAAGGGCGAAAGCGAGTGGAAGACCTTTGCGGCGGGGCAGTCCTTTGACGTGCCCGGCAATTCCACGTTTGAAATCGCGTGCGACGAACCCTACCATTACGTTTGTCATTTTTCTTAAGCGGAGGCACTGATGCCATCTTTCGATTTTTCTTCTGAAGTGGATATGGTGGCACTGAAGAATGCCATCGATTTGACGGGGAAAAAGATCGTCGGGCGTCACGACTTCAAGGGCACGAGCGCCAAGGTCGAGTTGAACGAGAAAGACAAGATCATCTTGCTTCACGCCGATTCCGACTTCCAGCTCAACCAGATCAAGGACATTCTTTTTCCGGAGATGGAAAAGAAGGAGCCTGACACGACCAAGCGCCTGGATTCCCAGACGATACAAAAAATATCGGGCGACAAGGTCAAACAGGAACTGAAGATCAAGATTGGTATCGAGAGCGAATTGGCCAAGAAGATCGTCAAGCTGCTCAAGGACTCGAAGCTCAAGGTGCAGGCGGCGATTCAGGGCGACGCTGTGCGCGTGACCGGGGCCAAGCGCGATATTCTGCAAGAGGCCATTTCTCTGGTGAAGAAGGCGATCACCGACTTCCCGATCAAGTACGGTAACTTCCGAGATTGAATGCCGTTTCCTCAAGTGATGTGGTCGGCAGATTGCTTGCCAGTTGTTTTGTTTTTTTCCCTGCGAGTTATTGGTGTGGCTTCTTTCGAGGCGCGGCGCTGCTTGCCAATTGAGTTCTGATGTCAATGCCGTCCAAGACTGCTGAAGGTGTAGAAGAAAAAGAGCGCATCAATCCGGGTGTGCTTTCCTGGGTGGAAGAATTGCGCCAGGTATCGATTGCGGTCAGCAAGAAGGTCAACAAGACGACCGCGAGTCGGAACCAGCTGTTTTATATTCTGCACTGGACCGATGACGCCAACGGCTTCGGGGTCACCATTCATAAAGGCCGCGATCCAGAGAGCGCGGAAGAGTGGTGGGCCGTTGATCGTGCGCTGATCAAGCCGCCACCGTTTGTCAGTGACGATGATGTCGTGATCCTTCGGCTGTTGTGGGCCGAACGAACTCATGACTGCGGTTTGCGGGCTTTTGGCCTGGGTCCGAAGCATGGCGATGATGTTCTGCGACGGATGGCGCAGACAGGCCGTCTCTATCCGGTCAACGATTTTTCGCCGCTACGACTGACTGAGGCGCGTCCAGCGAGTGTGAGCTGGCGTGTTGATGGCAATGGGCGGCAAAGACCGTGGTTCAAGCCGATGCCAGATGCTGATCTCGTGGTTCCCTTGCAACCACCGTGGTATGTTGATCTGGATGAAGGTGCAATTGGCCCTCTGGACGTGCCGGGTAATCCGGACGTCATTGCGCGGCTGTTTTCGCTGCCACCTCTGTCGGCCAAGGAAGCCGCGCTGGTAGCCGAAGCGCTGACTGAGCTTGCTCCTGAATTGCCGATCCCCGAAGAAGCTGCCAATGAGCGTTTGCGCTGTATTGAGGCCAATCCTATACCGGTATTACGGTTGCAGACGCTCAATACCCACGGCAATAGAAGCTGGCGTGACTACATTTTTAGCTATACCGGCGGTGAATTCGACGTGGCGCTACCCGTCTTCCGCTACCAGGACGCAGAGATCAAGCCGGATGATATTCGTGAGTTCTGTACGCTGCCCGACGGCGAGACGGTTCGTGTCGCGCGCCAGAGCGAGCGCGAAAGAGGCTTGATGGACAGCCTGGCCGGAACGGGGCTGCAAAGGATTCCGGGTTACGCCCTGCATACCTTTGGCAGTCCCCCCGATAGCGCCTATGGCCTGGCGAATGAGTTGGCCTGGCCGGCCTTTATGCAGGAGGCCCTCCCGGCCTTGCAGAGTGCCGGCTGGGTTATCGAGTTTGACGACGACTTCCGCCATCACGCGCTGGAAGTCGAGTCGTGGGAAGCGGAGCTGCTCGAATCGGACAGCGGCTGGTTTGACCTCGACATGGGCATCATCGTTGAAGGTGAGCGTTTGCCACTGGCACCCCTGCTGGCTTTGTTGTTCCGGCGCGATGCGCGCTGGATGGATGCCTCGTTGTTGCACCAGATAGCCGATGACGAGATGATCGAACTGAAAACGCCGACCAATCAGCGCATTCGTGCGCCGGCCGGGCGTCTGAAGCCGCTTGCGGCCACCCTGATCGATCTTTTTGATGGCTTTTCAGGCGGCAATACGCTGCGCCTTTCACGCTTTGATGCGCCACGTCTGGCCGAACTCAGCGATACCAGCCGGTGGCAGTTTCGGGGGCAACGCGACGTAACGGCACTCGCCAGTCAATTGTCGGCGGCACAAGGAATTAGCCACATCGAAGCACCCGCAGGTTTGGGCCTGGAATTACGTTCATACCAACGCGAGGGTCTGGCCTGGCTCCAGTTTTTGCGCGAGCAAAAGCTGTCAGGCATTCTTGCTGACGATATGGGTCTGGGCAAGACCGCGCAGGCACTGGCTCACCTCCTGTTGGAGAAAGAAGCTGGGCGTCTGGATCGTCCGGCGCTGATCGTATTACCGACCTCACTCATATTCAACTGGAAGAATGAGGCGGCACGGTTTGCCCCGAGCCTGTCGATTCTTTCCTTGCATGGTGCGGAGCGCAAAAGCTGGTTTGCCGAGATAGCGCGGCATGATGTCGTGCTAACGACCTATCCTTTGCTGTGGCGGGATGCTCACGAATTAACCAAGCATCAGTACCATCTGCTCATTCTTGATGAAGCACAAACCGTCAAGAACGCCCGTAGTCAGGGTGCAGAAGCCGTGCGCAGGATCGACGCTCGACACCGCCTTTGCCTGACCGGCACGCCGCTGGAAAACCATCTGGGCGAATTGTGGAGCCAGTTTGATTTCCTGTTGCCGGGCTTTCTTGGCGACAGCAATACGTTTACCAAATACTGGCGCACGCCGATCGAGAAGCAGGGCGATGCCCTGCGTCGCAACCTGCTTGCCCGACGCATACGTCCTTTCATCCTGCGTCGCAAGAAGGAAGAAGTGGCACGCGAATTGCCGCCAAAAACAATCATCGTTCGCAAGGTCGAACTGGCCGGCAGCCAGCGCGACCTCTACGAGACGGTTCGCGCGGCGATGGATTCGATGGTGCGGGAAGAAGTCGCCAGCAAGGGCTTTGGCCGCAGCCAGATCGTTATCCTTGATGCGCTGCTCAAGCTGCGACAGGTCTGCTGTGATCCGCGCCTGGTCAAGGCTGTGTCGGCGCAGCGGGTCAAGGAGCGTGCCAAGCTGGAACTGCTGATGACCATGCTGCCCGAACAGGTGGATGAAGGGCGCAGGATTCTGCTCTTCTCGCAATTCACCAGCATGTTGTCATTGATAGAGGCCGAGCTGAAACACGCCGGTCTCGATTACGTTATCTTGACCGGGGACACCAAGGATCGCGAAACGCCCGTGCGCCGTTTTCAGGCCGGTGAGGTACCTATTTTTCTGATCAGTCTTAAGGCTGGGGGGGTTGGCCTCAACCTCACGGCGGCGGATACCGTGATCCACTACGACCCGTGGTGGAACCCGGCCGTCGAAAATCAGGCAACGGATCGCGCCCATCGCCTCGGTCAGGACAAGCCGGTGTTTGTATACAAGCTGATTATTGCCGGCAGTATCGAGGAAAAGATTCTGGCCTTGCAGGAGCGTAAGGCAGAGCTTGCCGCCGGGATTCTGTCTGAAGATCACAATATCGACCTGAAGTTTGGCGAAGACGACATCGCCGCCCTCTTCGCGCCGCTACCTGTTTGAGGTTATGGCTGTTTTCAATTCGAGCGCTGGTTCCAAAACCGTGCTGTCGGACGGGCTGCCATTGAAATTTGCGGCACGACGCATCACGGAAGGCACGTTACAATATTGTATTTCAAAACATCGCGAGAGATTTCCATGGCTGCAACGATCCTGAAAAACATCCCTGATGGCGAGCGTGTCGGCATCGCCTTCTCCGGCGGTCTGGACACTTCCGCCGCTGTCCACTGGATGCGTGGCAAGGGGGCCATCCCCTGCGCTTACACCGCTCACCTCGGCCAGCCCGATGAAAGCGATTATGACGACATTCCGCGCAAGGCCAAGATGTACGGGGCCGAGATCGCCCGCCTGATCGATTGCCGCCCGCAACTTGTCGCCGAGGGTATCGCAGCCATCCAGTGTGGCGCTTTCCACATCAAGACCGGCGGTGCCACCTACTTCAACACCACGCCGCTGGGTCGTGCCGTCACCGGCACTGCGCTTGTCGTCGCGATGAAAGAGGACAACGTCAACATTTGGGGCGACGGTTCTACGTACAAGGGCAACGACATCGAGCGCTTCTACCGCTACGGTTTGCTCGCCAATCCGGCGCTTCGAATCTACAAGCCGTGGCTCGACCAGAGCTTCATCGACGAGCTCGGCGGCCGCAAGGAGATGAGCGAGTACCTCATCGCCAATGGTTTCGACTACAAGATGAGCGTGGAAAAGGCTTATTCAACCGACTCCAACATACTCGGCGCGACGCACGAGGCTAAGGATCTGGAATTTCTCAGGAACGGCGTCAACATCGTCAATCCGATCATGGGTGTTGCCTTCTGGCGCGAGGACGTGGTCGTCAAGCCTGAAACAGTCACCGTGCGCTTCGAAGAGGGCGAGCCGGTCGCCATCAACGGCCAGACCTTCGCCAGTGCCGTCGATTTGTTTGCCGAGGCTAACGTTATCGGCGGCCGACACGGCCTGGGGATGTGCGACCAGATCGAAAACCGGATCATCGAGGCCAAGAGCCGTGGCATCTACGAAGCCCCAGGGATGGCGCTGCTGCACATCGTCTATGAGCGACTGGTCACTGGTATCCACAACGAAGATACCATCGAACAGTATCGCATCAACGGCCTGCGCATTGGCCGCCTGCTCTATCAAGGTCGCTGGTTCGATCCTCAGACGCTGATGCTGCGTGAAACCGCCCAGCGCTGGGTAGCGCGCGCCATCACCGGCGAGGTTACGCTGGAACTGCGCCGTGGTAATGACTACTCGATCCTCGACACCGAGAGCCCGAACCTCACCTACGCGCCCGAGCGTTTGTCGATGGAAAAGGTGGAAGACGCTGCCTTCACGCAGAACGACCGCATCGGCCAACTGACCATGCGCAACCTCGATATCTCCGATACGCGCCACAAGCTTGGCATCTATAGCCGGAGCGGCCTGCTTGGCTCGCAGAAAGATGGGAGCATTCCGCTATTGATGGGTAGCGGAGAGAAGAAGTAGAAGTCTTCCAGTGTTTTACAAAGCCCGCCGCACAGCGGGCTATTTTTCGCTTTAACGAATCAAAACATGTCCTGATAGCAGGCAGGAGATGTCAGTCCTCTACGCTTGTGCCGGCGGTCATCCGGTATAAATGGCCGTGTGGCGTTGCCCACCGGCATGGGCCTGACCCCGATACATGCCTTCGGTGTTGAACGGCATGCAGATGTTGCCTTGGCGGTCCACGGCGATGAGTCCGCCACGACCGTCAATTGCTGGCAATTTCTCCATTACGACGATTCGACAGGCTTCATCCAGAGGAAGCTTGCAGTATTCCATTCGGGCACTGATGTCGTAAGCGACAAGCAGGCGCATGAACATTTCGCCAGAGCCAGTACAGGATACGGCGACCGTGCTATTGGCATAGCAACCTGCGCCGATGAATGGGCTATCGCCAACCCGTCCAGAGCGCTTGTTGGTAACCCCGCCCGTCGACGTTGCAGCGGCCAGCTTGCCGCTGGCATCCAGGGCGACGGCACCGACGGTGCCCATCTTCGTTTCAGGGTCAAGCGGTGCGGATACCTGGATGAGATGTTGCGCGTCGTGATCGAGCAGATCGGTTGATGCCGTCGCCAGCGCCAAGCGCCACTGGGCATGGCGCTCTTCGGTGAAATAGTAATCGGGAGAAACAATCTCGAGTCCGGCGTGGTATGAAAATTGTTCGGCACCTGTGCCAACGAGAAGAACATGACGCCCGTCTTCCATAACGGCACGCGCGGCTCGGATCGGATTGCGAATCGATTTAACGCACGCCACCCCTCCGGCCGCCAGGGTGCTGCCGTCCATGATCGAAGCATCCAGTTCGTGCGTTCCTTCATGAGTAAATACCGCTCCTTTTCCAGCGTTGAATAGAGGGCACTCTTCCAGGCGAAAAACAGCTTCAGTCACGGCATCCAGCGCGCTGCCGCCCTTTTCAAGAACAGCCTGTCCCCCTGCCAGTACATGATCCAATGCCTCATGATAGCTTCGTTCCTGTTCGGAGCTCAGCGCGTTGCGGTTGATCGTTCCAGCGCCTCCGTGAATAGCGATAACAGGGGTCATTCAGTCACTCTTTCGTGATGCAGCCAGGGCAGGACAAATTCAGTCATGGACGCTGCCGATTTGACGGAATTCTTGGCGCGGTGCGCAACAGCGGCACACAGCGCTTCGATAACGGCATAGACGCTTGAGTCGGATGTCGCGGTGAAACGACTGGAGGACGGGATATAGAGATTGATGTCGCCTAGCGCGGCCAGCGGTGAAGTCGGTGAGTCGGTCAGGGTGATGATGCGGGCACCGCGCTCTCGGGCTTTGCTCGCAACGATGATGATGTCCTTAACGTAGCGGGGGAAGGAAATGACAATAACCACATCCTGGCTTTGCAATTTGAAGAGGGCGCGTGCGCAGTGCGAAGCGCCTCCAATGTCTGCCAATGACTGAACGTGATTGCAATACAGCTCCAGACCATGCGCCAGCATGCCTGCGAGATAGCCGCTGTTGCCGAAGCCGGAAACAAGCAGGCGCTTTGCGTTGAGGATGGTACTGACGGCCTGTTCGCAAGTATCCGGCGGCAACCCTGTACGAATCGCCTCCAGGTTATTCTGATTGTCCTGCAGTGAGGCGCTCATGATCTCTGCGCACGTGGAGTTACGGGTGAGTTCGTTGCGCAATTTTTCCACGGGTGCCAGTGCGCTCTCGTAACCGCGCACGAGCTCGGCCCTGAATGCAGGGAACCCGGGAAAACCCAAGGTGCGAGCGAAACGATTGGCTGTGGCCACCGATACGTTGGTGGCTTCAGCCAGTTCGTCGATGGTCATGGTTGCGGCACGAAAAGAGTGGGCGAGCACATAGTCGGCCATTTGCCTATGGGCGGGAGTCAAACTGGACATGGCTTTGGCAATGATGTCCTTAAAATTAACGGTTGCTTGTTGTTGTACCGATTTTCGTGGCATGACTGCAGGCCCTTGGGTGAGGTCGATGAAATATTAATTACAATAAAAACAAAAGTAAAGAAAATATATTTACATGATCGATGAGCGGTATTGTGCTATGTAACTGTATGAAATATAACGAAATACTGTGCGAGTCTAGCTGTCAATACGGAGAGTGTGGCTATTGACAGAGGAAAAGAAGGCAAAGATACTTTGATTGGTCAAGCGGGTTTCTCTGTCCGGTGACGTTCCGTATTCTTGAAATCTTCTTTGTGATGTGGCTGCTGTACTGATCGACGGTAAGGACTGAATCCATTCAGATTCTCGCCCGTTTCTTTTCGACAAACAATACTTATCCATCTTTGGTGGAATACTCTTGGAGGCTCAGTGATGGTCTTATTTAGGGCGATGGCGCGACTGGCGCTGGTTTTGTGCATAGCTGTTTCTGGTTCCTTGGCGCAGGCGGCAGCCAAGTATCACGTCGGGATCATCACGGGTACAGTGAATCAGGGCGAGGATGAAGTACGCGGGGCCGAAGCCATGATCAAGGAGTACGGGGACGTCAAGGACGGTGGCATGATACAGCACCTGACCTATCCCAATAATTTTGGTGCCGAACAGGAGACCACCATCTCCCAGATCGTGTCCCTGGCGAATGATCCGCTAATGAAGGCTATTGTGATGAACCAGGCTGTTCCTGGGGCAACCGAGGGCTTCCGGCGCGTTCGCGAAATGCGGCCCGACATTCTTCTGCTCGGCGGTGTTCCGCAGGAAGATCCGCTGGTTATCGGAAAAGTGGCCGATCTGATCATGCGCAATGATTTCATCTCGGCTGGCTATCGTGTCATATGGGCGTCCAAGCAGCTCGGTGCCAAGACCTTCGTTCACATCTCGTTCCCGAGGCACATGAGTGTTGAAACACTCACGCGTCGCCGGATGGTGTTCGAGCAGGCGTGTAACGATCTGGGCGTCAAGTTCGTTTTCGAGACGGCACCCGATCCGCTTAGCGATGTTGGTGTCGTCGGCGCACAGCAATTCATGCTTGAGAACGTGCCGAAATGGATCAAGAAATACGGCAAGGACACCAGCTTCTACGCTACCAATGACGCGCATACCGAGCCATTGATTCGCCAGATCGTTGAATACGGCGGCATTTTCGTCGAAGCCAGCTTGCCGTCACCCTTGCTTGGTTACCCAGGAGCGCTTGGCATCGACCTCAAGGCCGAACAGGGCGATTTCCCGGCCATCATGAAAAAGGTCGAAGCCGCAGTTGTTGCCAAGGGTGGCAAGGATCGTCTGGGCACCTGGTCCTACTCCTTCCCCTACAGCGCCACCGTCGGCCTGACTCAGCATGCCATCAACGTCATTGACGGGAAGTCGAAGATGACGGACATGAAGGACATCTTCAAGGCCTTCAGCAAGTACACGCCCGGCGCAAAATGGGGCGGTTCGTACTACGTCGATGGTTCGACGGGCGTCAAGCTCAACAATTTCGCGCTGCTGCTTCAGGACACCTACATCTTTGGCAAGGGCTACATCAAATCGGCCGATGTCGATGTTCCCGAAAAATACCTCAAGATTTCCTCCGGCCTGAAGAAGAAGTAAACCCAACGAAGTCGATACACATCCGTACTTCGGAGCAGCGAGAGAGATCAACATATCTCTCTCGCTGCGCGTTGTTCATTCCAGCGAAAGGCAGTAATGGATTCAGTTGAACCAATTCTGAGTCTGCGTGGCATCGGAAAGGCGTTTTACGGCAACCGTGTGTTGACTGACGTTTCTTTCGATGTCGGCGCAGGCGAGATCATCGGGCTTGTAGGCGAGAACGGCGCGGGGAAATCCACGCTCATGAAGATTCTCTTTTCGATGCCGGTCATCAGCGAGACCGGAGGCTTTGAAGGGTCGATTCTGTTTAACGGAAAAGAAGCCCGATTCAAGAACCCGTTTGAAGCTCTGGATGCCGGGATTGGCATGGTTCACCAGGAGTTTTCCCTGATTCCAGGGTTTACGACGACGGAGAACATTCTGCTCAACTGTGAGTCACTGGACAGTTCCTTTCTGGTCGATATTTTCGGGCCGCGCATCAGCACACTTGATCGCGTGACGATGGAGGGTCGTGCAAAAAAAGCGATCAACAAGCTCGGTGTGACGCTGGACCCAAAGATGCTAATCCGGGAAATGCCGGTGGGCCACAAGCAGTTTACGGAGATTGCCCGGGAGCTGTGCCGTGAGAACGTCAAGCTGATCGTTCTCGATGAGCCGACGGCGGTTCTGACGGAAAGCGAGGCTGAAGTACTACTGTCCACGCTCCGGCTACTGGCGGCTGAAGGTATTGCAATTATATTCATATCACATCGCCTGCGTGAGGTCGTTGAGCTGTGCGACCGCGTGGTGGTTCTCCGGGATGGACGCAAGATCGAGGATTTTTCGGCCAAGGGCACTAGCACCAAGGAGATTGCCTCACTCATGGTCGGGCGAAGCATGGAGGCTCAGGCAGCGATTGATGCAGCCTCGTCCGCCCGTTTGACGCAAGACACATCGGATGGTACAGAGCCCATCCTCACAATCAAGGACCTCTGGGTCGACATGCCCGGCGAGACCGTGCGCAAGGTCAACCTTTCGGTACGCAAGGGCGAGATCTTCGGGATCGGCGGGCTGGCCGGACAGGGCAAGCTTGGGATACCCAATGGCATCATGGGACTGGCTCCGGCCGGTGGAACCGTGCTGCTTAATGGCAAACCGGTGGTTTTGAATGCCCCGCGCGCCGCCCTTGAGCGGAGCATGGCCTTTGTTTCCGAGGATCGTCGGGGCGTCGGACTTCTTCTGGACGAAGGAATCGACTGGAACATCGCGTTTACGGCCATGCAAGTGCAAAACAAGTTTTTGAAGCCGATATTCGGCGGTTTGCTGCAATGGCGCTCGGACGCCGCCATGACGGAACTGGCATCGGAGTACATCAAGTTGCTTGAAATCAAATGCACCGGCCCGGGTCAGCGGGCGGGAAACCTGTCGGGCGGCAACCAACAGAAGGTCTGCCTGGCCAAGGCGTTCGCGCTTCGTCCCGACGTTTTGTTTGTCTCCGAACCGACGCGCGGCATCGATATTGGCGCCAAGCATCTGGTACTGGAAACCCTCAAGAAATACAACCGCGAATACGGCACGACCATCGTCATGGTCTCCAGCGAACTGGAAGAGTTGCGCTCGGTTTGTGACCGTATCGCCATCGTTTACGAAGGGCGCATTGAGGGGATTCTGCCGCACACGGCACCACTGGAGGAGTTCGGAATCCTCATGGCAGGGGCCGACAGAGACGAAGCACTTGCCGCGACAGACGGAGGTCACTAGAGATGGAAAGCATCAAACGTTTTGCCGCAGATTTCGGTCTCCCGCGGATCATCATCACGGTGTATCTGCTGCTACTCTTCCTCGCCGCGCCTTTCGTAGGCGTGAGCCTTTCAGCGTCGGTTTCGGACACGATGATACGGATTGGCATGAACGGCATCATGGTTCTTGCTCTTGTACCGATGATTCAGTCAGGTTGCGGGCTCAACTTTGGGCTGTCTCTCGGCGTCATCGCCGGCTTGCTGGGGGCGACCATCAGCATCGAGATGGGACTCGTCGGCGCCTGGGGATTCTTGATTGCCGTTGTGATCTCGCAGATTTTCGGCGCGGTTTTTGGCTACGGGTACGGCAAGCTCCTGAACCGCGTCAAGGGTGGGGAGATGATGATCGCCACCTACGTCGGGTTTTCCTCGGTCATGATCATGTGCATCGCCTGGCTGATCCTTCCTTTCAAGAGCCCGACGATGATTTGGGGCTATGGCGGGACCGGGCTGAGAACGACGATTTCCGTCGAAGGCTTCTGGCGACACATTCTGGATGATTTCATGGTCATTCAGATAGGAGACAGCTTCAAGTTCCCCACGGGCGCCATGCTGGTCTTTGCACTGGTATCCGTCCTGATCTGGGTCTTTTTTCACCTGAAAATCGGGACGGCGATTACCGCCGTCGGCTCAAATCCGACCTATGCGCGCGCCTCGGGGATCAATATCGACCGGATGCGCATCGTCAGCGTGATGATGTCGACGATGCTCGGCGCAGTCGGTATCCTCATCTTTCAGCAGAGCTTCGGATTCATTCAGCTCTATGAAGGACCGCTCTACATGGCCTTCCCTGCGGTCGCAGCCATCCTCATCGGCGGTGCCGGAGTGAACAAGGCAACGCTGACCAACGTGTTCATTGGCGCGGCGCTCTATCAGGGAATCCTGACCATGACTCCATCGATTTTCAACGCGGTGCTCAAGGTGGATATGTCGGATGTGATCCGGATCATCGTTTCAAACGGCATGATTCTCTATGCCCTGACCCGCAAGACCAAGGTGGCCAAATGAGCTCAAAGCTAAGACTGTTCTTGATCGAAAACGCCGTAGTCCTTCTTTTTGTCGTTCTCATTGCTTTTGCGATTCCCGTTTCGGGTCTGCCAAGCGGTTTCCTGATACAGGAGATTCTGACGCGACTGGGGCGCAATACCTTTCTCGTTGCCGCCCTCCTGCTCCCCATCATGGCCGGGATGGGCCTCAATTTCGGGATGGTCCTTGGCGCGATGGCAGGGCAACTGGGGCTCATTTTTATCACCGACTGGGGCATCGTCGGAATTCCGGGCCTGCTGCTGGCCATGATCATTTCGCTGCCCATCTCGGTGTTCCTCGGCTGGCTGTGCGGTTCGATCATGAATCTGGCCAAGGGGCGCGAAATGGTGACGGGCTTCATCCTGGCCTTCTTCATGAATGGCCTGTACATGATGGTCGTCCTCTACGCCATGGGTAGCATCATTCCGATCTTCAATCCGGAGTTGCTTCTTTCGCGTGGATACGGCATTCGCAATGTCATTGGTTTGGACGGTGTACGGCAAAGCCTCGACATGCTCATCCCGCTCAAAATCGCCGGTCTGAATATCCCGGTCTTCAGCTTTATGATCATTGCAGCGGTGAGCTTCTTCATCGTCTGGTTCCGCAAGACGAAGATCGGGCAGGACATGCGTGCAGCTGGACAGGACCGCGCGGTTTCTGGCGCAGCCGGCATCCCGGTCGAGCAAACGCGAATCCTGGCGATCATCATTTCGACGGTGCTGGCGGGGATCGGCCAGATCATCTTCCTGCAGAACCTGGGCACGATCAACACCACGAGTTCACACGAACAGATCGGGATGTTCTCCATCGCTGCGTTGCTCATCGGTGGCGCTTCAGTGACGAAAGCCACGATTCCGAATGTAATCGTTGGCGTCATCCTCTTTCATCTGTTGTTCCTCGTTTCGCCGATGGCCGGCAAGAATCTCATCGGCTCCGGGATGCTTGGTGAATACTTCAGACAGTTCGTCAGCTACGGTGTCATCGCTCTGGCGCTGGTGCTCTATGAGTGGAAGCGGGTGACCCAGGAGAACGATTCGCGGGCGACCCTGCGTGGCGGTGGCGCGACGGCAAAGGACGCCAAGGGAGGTGCAGCATGACGTCCAGGGGCTTTATTCAGCGAAGTGCTGTTCTTCTTGGCCTGCTTACGCTTTCGGTCTACCTGTTCTACATCGGTAAGGGTCATACGCTCCTCATCGACACCAATGCGCTGACGATCAATGACAAGGAGTTCCAATCAGCCGAGACCATCGAAGTGAGTATCGATGGCAAGGCACCTGAGTCAATGGGGCGAGCCGAGCGTATTATGGCTCTGGTTGGTGGTCCTAGGCACACGATCGTGATCGAGGTTATCTCGGGTGGAGACAAGAAAGTGGAAAAGCAATTCGTCATCCCCACCTTCATGGACTCTGCCGTCGTTTCAGTTCCTGCGATCCTTGGCGATGCGCCGACCGAATACTGGGTTACCCAATTTACCGCTGCGGCGGCGGAGGATACTCCGGCCGAGCAGATGCAGCACGAGGAGGATACGCCCGCTGTGGATGCAAAACCTGTGGCACCTTCAAGCGCCGCTGTTTCCACGAAACCATGAGTAGTATTCATAAATCATAGACACGCGATTGTCTTTGGCGGCCAGCATCAGGCCAATTTTGCGGATCGAACAATGACTGAACGATTGAGCGGCGACGAACTTGTCGCATTGGTAAAGCGTGTTTTTCTTCCCCGCGAGAACGAAACGGGCTTGGCCATCCTTGTGGATTTGCCGGACGTCGTGATCCCGGACAACAAGGATTGGATTACCCGGCGTGAAATCGCAGCGGACTGGCTGCTTAAACTGTCGGAAAATGAGGTGGAACTGGGGCTGAAAACCACGCTGGTTTTCTATCGCAATGCTCATGTCAATAACGGCGATCTGCCGGAGCGTTGCTGGGTCTATTCAGGGGGGTGGCTGCCGAGGACGGCTGAAGAGCTTGATCTGGAGCAATCCATTTCCTTCGCGAAACTGTTCGCCGAAACCCCCATCCTCCTCGTTCCCAGTCAGTTTTCAGCTACTGCGCCGCTGAAAATGGCAGCAAAGAAGTATCCCTTTCGCGCGGCTACCATGGGCGGGTTTTGCGAGGGAATGATTCCCGCCCTGCGCCTGGACTACACGGAAGTCAATCGGCGGGTGGCCTATTTCAAGGACCGGCTGGACCGCGCTAGCGGGGCCGATTTTATTTTTGTTTACCCCGGAGGTGAAGCCACTCTGCACCTTGATCTGCGCTTTCGCAAAGCGCATGGCTCCGGTGGCCTGCTACCCAATCCAGGTGTTGCAGGAAACCTGCCCTCGGGGGAGGCCTACATCGTGCCCTTCGAGGGAGAAACCGAACCCAGCCGCAGCGCCGGCGTGCTACCGGTACAGTTCGGCAACGAGGTGGTGTGCTATCGCATCGAAAACAACAAGGCTGTTCAGGTGCTGACTGAAGGGCCGGCGTCGCGTACTGAAGCCGAACATCTGCTCAAAGAGCCGGCCTACGGCAACATCGCGGAATTGGGGCTCGGCGTTCTGGCGGCCTTTGGCGTGAAGGCCATCGGCAAGGTTCTGTTGGATGAGAAGCTGGGCCTGCATATTGCGTTCGGCCGTAGCGAGCATTTTGGTGGGCAGGTCGGTCCCGCGGCCTTTTCCAGCCCCGACGCCGTCATTCATATTGATCGTGTCTATGTGCCTGAAACACAGCCTGACGTGATGGTTAAACATTTCGATCTCGTCATGGACGACGGGGAGCTCTTGCCGCTCATGCGAGACGGTCAGTACGTCGTCGATTTCAATTGAGTAACACGTGTAAAACGATCTGTGGTTATGGGGCTGAACGGAGCGGCACAGCGCCTTCTCGTCGGCCATCATCGAATACGTCGTCAGGGAAGTCTAGCGAATGAAAATCAGGGAAATCCAGATCGGTAAAGTCAGCATCCCGCTGAAAAAGCCGTTCAAGACCGCATTGCGGCAGGTCAATTCGGCAGAAGACATCATCATCAAAGTGATCGCCGACAGCGGCGATGTCGGGTTTGGCAATGCCCCGCCGACTGCCGTCATTACGGGCGACAGTCAGGATTCGGTCATTGCCGCTATCCGCGATACCCTCGGCCCGAAAATCATCGGCATGCCGGTCGATAATCTCGAAGGAATCATGACGGTTCTTGATTCAGGCATGCTGCACAATCATTCTGCCAAGGCAGCGCTTGATATCGCTGTACACGATCTGTTCGGCAAGTGTTATGGCTTACCCCTCTACAAACTGTTCGGTGGTTTCCAGACCTGCATGGAAACAGACCTGACGATCAGTCTGAATGCGCCCGAAGAAATGGTACGGGATGCATTGGAGGCGGTGGCGGAGGGCTATACCGCGCTCAAGCTTAAAGTCGGGAATGAACCGGAGCTGGATGCCCGGCGGGTCAGGTCGATCCGCAGCGCCGTCGGCCGGGAGATCAAGATTCGCCTCGACGCCAATCAGGGCTGGAGCGCCAAGGAGGCCGTTCGGATCATCCGCAAATTCGAAGCCGAGGGGCTCGATATCGAACTTGTCGAACAGCCGGTCAAGGCCCATGATTTTGAAGGCCTCAAATATGTAACTGACCGCGTGGAAACCGACATCATGGCCGACGAATCGGCCTTTGGCCCGTTCGAGGTATTCCAGCTTCTCTCCCTGAGGGCCTGCGACCTGATCAACATCAAGCTGATGAAAGCCGGTGGGCTTCACAACGCCGTTAAAATTGCGCACTTTGCCGAGACGATGGACGTCCAGTGCATGATGGGTTGCATGCTGGAAAGCAAGGTCGGGATCACGGCGGCTGCCAGCCTTGCTGCCGGCAAGAAAATCATTTCCCGTGCCGATCTGGATGCGGCGGTGCTGCTGGCGGAGGATCCCGTCGTTGGCGGCGTCAGTTTCAGCAAGAACCGTCTTCTTCTCCCTGAGGCTCCTGGCTTGGGCATTACCGACATCATCGGGTGGCAGCAAGTCATTTGAATCTATCGTCGTTTTTCTTCGTAATTTCCATAAATTCAATATATTGAGAGGGGTACTGTTGTGGGCGTCATCATTTCATTGATCGTAACTTTTTGGGCGGGCTATCTCATCGTCAAAAAGTTCAAACCGCAGCCCGTGCTGTTCATCGCCGGGCTCTTGCTCATGTTGGCTGCAGTGTATTTTGGTCTGGGGACAATATTGCCGGCCAAGGAAAGTACCGGTCTGGTGCTTTTCGATGCCTTTGAGTTCATCAAGAAGACATTCAGCTCCCGCGCTGGCGGGTTGGGCCTCAACATCATGGCTGTCGGTGGTTTTGCCCGTTACATGGACCATATTGGCGCCAGCAAGGCGCTGGTCAAACTGACAATCAGGCCTCTTCTTGCGCTACGCTCGCCCTATATTGTCATGTCAGGTGCCTGGGTTCTTGGCATGTTCCTGGGGTTAGCCATCAATAGCGCTTCCGGTCTGGCGATGCTGCTCATGGTGACCGTATTCCCGATTCTCATCAGTCTGGGGGTCAGCCGTCTCTCCGCCGTGGCCGTCATCGCCACTACGCTCTGCCTGGACTGGAGCCCAAGCGATACGGGTACGATTCTGGCCGCAACAACGGCGGGTATCGATCCGGTGGTTTACTGGGTCAAATACCAGATTCCAATTACTGCAGTTGTTATCCCGGTGGTTGCCGTTCTGCATTTCTTCACCCAGAAATGGATGGATAAGCGTGACGGTCACATCGTCACGGTTACCGATCTGATTGCTCCCGTAGGAAAAGACGGTGTGGTGGAAGTGATTCCGCCGATGATTTACGCGATACTGCCGATTATTCCGCTCGCCTTGATCCTGATTTTCAGCGACCTTTGGATTTCCTGGATCAAGATGGACATTATCAAAGCGATGTTCATCGGTATTGCAATTGGCATGGTCTTTGAATTTGTTCGCTTGCGCGATGGGAAAAAGGTTCTTGGTGATATCCAGGTCTTCTTTGACGGGCTGGGTATGCAGATGGCCAATGTCATTACCCTGATCGTTGCGGGTGAAACGTTCGCCAAAGGACTGGTGTCTATCGGAACCATCGATACCATCATTTCGTCCGCACAGACCTCTGGTTTTGGTGCCGTCGGCATGATTCTGGTCATGATCGCGATCATCGCCGTATCGTCGATACTCATGGGGTCGGGCAATGCACCGTTTTTTGCCTTTGCAGCCCTGACGCCGACAGTCGCCGCCAAGATGTCTGTCGCCCCCGTGGTCATGCTGCTGCCGATGCACTTTGCCGCCAGCGCGGCACGCGCGATGTCTCCGATTACCGCCGTCATCGTCGTGGCCTCCAGCATGGGTGGCGTTTCTCCGTTCGACGTGGTCAAGCGAACGGCCATTCCGATGGCCGGGGCGTTGGTTACCTTGGTGGTTGCCAATTTCGTGTTTTTCTACTGAAGTACGGATTCGCGGATAGCAGGAATCCATTGACGAGGACCTGTCTGGGTTTCTTGCCAACGTGACAACTATCTGCGCCTTCTGGCGTTTCGCTTCCGGCTTCGAAGTGCAGTGAGGTCGTGTCGTAGAAGATCACCTCGATGCCCAGTGGTTTCGAGATGGCTTCTAGGATGTAGAGGTCGCCGTAGGGCCAGGCTTAGATCAGGCGCCACTCACCGCTCGCCGACACAATCTCTTCCGCGCTGCAGCGACGCAGGATGTCTTGGCCAGTCGGCGCAGACGTTCAAGCACTTCGGGATCGTCGCCTCACCCGCTGTTGTTTGCTCTCGCGTAAGTACATGCCTCCTGTCGTAGCGGCCTTCAGGGGCAAAAATCAGCAATCCATGCATCTAGTAGGCAGTCATGCTGAAACGCGTGAATAAACCGTCATTCCGGCGAAAGCCGGAATCCAGCGGTGCACTACTGGCTCTGCACTTCCTTCGGTCGGATTCCGGGTCGAGCCCGGAATGACGAAGCTTTGTGTCTATCTG